>NZ_JAVRBF010000008.1:0-168087 GCF_032436805.1 Streptomyces sp. P17
CATAGCTCACCGTGCTCGCCGACACTCCGGCGTGCTGGGCGACCTCGGCGAGGGTGACCATCCAGCTCTCCAAGCTTCGTGAAGCGCTTCGAACCATGCGCGCGTGACCGGTGACGAGGAAACCGACCCCAGCGCCACCCTGGCCGCCCGGGGGAGCGGGCGGCCAGGGCGAAGGAGTGGCCGGTCAGGAGACCGTGCCGGTGACCGAGGTGCCGGACTTGGTGACCTGGTAGGTGACCTTGGCGCCGCTGTAGAAGTGGAATACCAGCGTCGCCGGTTCCCCGTCGCGAAGCGAGCCGAGGAACTCGGGGGTCAGGATGATCGTCCCGTTCGGGTAGTCGGGCGAGAACGCCTTGTTGAACTCCTGGTACGGCGTCCAGTCGGTCGGGCCGGCGTTGCTGCCGTCGGTGTACGTGGCGTGCATGGTCGCCAGGTCGTTGCCCCGGTACCGGGTGGGAACGGCGAACGACTCGGTGGTGCCGGTGGCGTCCGTCAGGACCGGAACGTCGTTGGTGACGACGTCGATGTTCCAGGGCAGGCCTCTGGAGAAACGGGCCTGGAGCGTCGAGTTGACGCCGTAGGCGCGGTCGCCGACCAGGCGGGTCAGCGCCTTGGCGGTGAAGGTCAGCTGGTTGCCGGAGACGGTGTAGTCCCGTCCCGCGGTCAGCTTGGTGTTGCCCTGCCACACCCCTCGGAAGCTGGTGCCGTTGAGGTTCAGCGTGAGCGACTTGGCGGTGACCGGGCTGGACTTCGGCACGAAGACCTTGTCGAAGGAGGCCGTGCCCGAGCGGGTGGTCCAGCTCGACTTGATCCAGGCGAACAGGGCCGGGTCACGCCACTGGAGGGTGTCGCGGTTCAGGTACGAGAACGGGTCCCACAGGGCGGTGGTGATGCCGTACCTGCGCGCCGTGTAGCCGACATGCTCGTAGTACTTCAGCGCCTCGCCCCGCTCGACGCGGGAGGGGCGGAAGTGATTGGGATATTCGAGCAGACCGTACTCGCCGATGTAGACCGGGATGCCCCTGGCGACGAAGGTCTTGTACATGTTGGCGAAGGTGTCGTCCAGGTTCTTCTGCGCGGTGGCGTCGTAGAGGGTGCCGCCCGCGACGTTCACGCTGAACGGATACCAGCTGTAGAAGTGCACCTGCGCCACGAGCTGACTGTCGTTCAGCCCGGTGATAGTGGCGTACAGATCGTCCATGAACGCCTGGTCGGGGCTGCCGCCCGGCGTGGTCAAGCTCAGCAGGCGGCTCGCGTTCGCGCCGCCCGAGGAGCGGACCACGGAGTGGAACGCGGTCTGCAGTTCCCGCAGGTACTTGAACTTCTGCGCATCCGTGGCGCCGGCGAAGCTCGGCTCGTTGATGCCCTCGAAGACCAGAGTGCGCGGCTCGTCACGGAAGGCCGTGGCGATCTGGGACCAGGTGGAGTTGAAGCGGGCCATCACGTTGTCGTGGTCGCTCGTGATCTTCTCGACCCACTGCCACGAGTCGTGGTGGACATTGAGCACGACGTACAGGCCGCTGTCCTGCGCCCAGTCGACGAGCTGCTTGACGCGTGCCATGTAGGTGGCGTCGATGGTGTACGGCGCGGTGGCGGACTGGTGGCCGCTCCACGTGACCGGGATGCGGACGCTGCGGAACCCCTCCGCGGCGATCTTCTCGAACGTCGCCTTGGTGGTCTGCCCGTTGCCCCAGGAATCCTCGTTGGGAATGGCGTCCAGGGTGTTGCCCAGGTTCCAGCTGGGCTGCATCGCCGCGACGGCGTCCATGGCGGAAGCCGGGACAGTGACCGCCGACGGTGACGCCTTCTTCGTGCCGTCGGGCGCGGCCAGCGCGGTGCCGCCGGTCAGCCCCACCATGACGACCAGCGTCAGCAGCAGGGCGGCCAGGCGGCCTGGGCCTCGTCTGCGGTGGTGTGCGGGTTGCCGTATCAGCTTCATGTGTCGTTCCTTTCTGTCGGTACCTGTTCGGTGGGTTCAGCCGTCGAGGGGCTCGTAGTCGAACCAGTCGAAGTGGACGGTTCCTTCGGCGGCGTACATGCCGATGACCCGGCCGGTGAAGCCGCCGGCGACCTCGGTCGACAGGTAGCGGCCGTCGAGGGTCGCGAGTTCGGTGAACGAGCCGTCGGGCTGCTCGACGCCGAGGGAGACGACGTCGGGTCCGGTGGTCGGGCCGTGCGGGGGCGGCGGGTCCGTGATCGTGACGGCGAGGACCACCGGCCCGGCGGGCACGGGCTGCGTGGCTACGACCGTCCGCAACGAGCCGACGCGCGCGATCACTTGGACCCGCGTGCCGGACGCCTCGATCGCGTAGTGGTGCCGCTCGTCCAGCCGGACGGCGAGCCCGCCGCTTCCCTCCGCCGTATCGATCAGAGTGCGTGCCCGGCACGACAGATGCTGCTGACGCCGACCGGTGAACACCACGTCGGCCTCGTCCAGGGAGCGGCCCCGCGCGCGGAGGGACAGCCAGCCGGGGCGCTCCTTGGTGGTGCAGTGGACGGCGGGCCGGTCGCGCAGGGAGATCCAGGACGGTCGCAGTCCGGCGAGTTCGAAGTCGTCCCGGTGCTCCTCGACAGGGCTGGGGGAGAGCGGCCACGGCAGCTCGGGCAGATCCAGGGCGACCTCGCCGACGACCGGCCAGTCGTCCACCCAGGTCACGGGGGCCAGGAAGGTCTCCCGCCCGAGCACGTGCCAGCCCGGCGTGCCGCCGCCCGGGCGGACGCCGAGGAGTACCGCCCACCACGAGCCGTCGGGTCCCTGGACCAGGTCCGCGTGCCCGGTGTTCTGGACGGGGTGGTCGGTGCCGCGGTGGGTGAGGATCGGGTTGGCCGGGCACGGCTCGAAGGGGCCGGCGGGCGTACGGCCGCGGGCGATCGAGACACCGTGGCCGCGCTCGGTGCCGCCCTCGGCGATGAGCAGGTACCAGTAGTCGCCGATCCGGTACAGGTGCGGCGCCTCCGGGGCCTTGGCGCCGGGCTTGCCCGACCAGAGCCGGTGCGGAGTCCCGTACGTCTGCCCGGTGGACGGGTCGAGACGGACCTGCGAGACCCCGGCGACCGTGCACCAGCACGTGCCGTCCTCGTCCCAGACCAGGTCGGGATCGATGCCGGGGACACCTGGCGCCCAGATGGGGTCCGACCAGGGTCCGGCGGGGTCGGTGGCGGTGACGATCAGGTTGCCGCCGCCCTCGGTGCAGTTGGTGACGATCAGCCAGAAGCGGCCGTCGTGGTGGCGCAGCGTGGGCGCGTAGATCCCGCCGGAGGACCACGCGTCCGACAGCCGCAGTTGTTCCGGCCGGTCCAGGGCGTTGCCGATCTGCGTCCAGTGCACCAGGTCACGGCTGTGGAAGAGGGGGACCCCGGGGAAGTACTCGAAGCTGGAACAGGCCACGTAGTAGTCGTCGTCGACGCGGCACACGCTGGGGTCGGGATGGAAGCCGGGGATCACGGGGTTGGCGAAGCGTCCGTCCGGCTGGCGCAGAGGGGGCACCCGATAGGTCCTCTCGTCGATTCGTGCTGCGGGCGTGGGGTGGTTCAGGAAGGGCCGGGGTCCGTGGCGGTGATGCGGAGCAGAACGGCGGACGGCGCGGTGGGCAGGGTCAGGCTCAGCTCGGCCGTGTCGGGCATCCAGGCGGAGACGGCCCGGCTGACCGAGGGGTAGAGCAGGTCGACCCGGGCGGCGGCCTCCCGCAGGTGGGGCAGGTGGAGCGTCGCCGTGGCGTCGGTTCCGGGGCGGCGCCAGGCGGTGAGGTAGGTGGTGGCGGGAGTGCGCAGGGCCAGGGCGATCCAGGGGTCGTCCCAGGCGGGAAGGCCCAGTGGCCAGGACGGCACGGACCCCGGCAGGTCGGCGCGGATGGCCTTGTACGCCGCAACCGCCTCGTGGACCAGGGCGCGGGCCTCCGGCGAGAGTTCGGGAATGCGGCCGGAGAGATGGATCCGGCCGAGGAGCGCGTTGGCCATGGTGAAGGCCACCTCGTCCGGGGAGTCCTCCGGCTGCGGGTAGGCCCAGACGGCACCCTGTTCGGGGGTGACGGCGGTGGGCGCGGAGGCCGCGATGGGCGCGTACAGGTGGAGGTTCTGCTGATCGCTGGTGGACTGCAACTGCAGCCGGGAGAGCATGGCGTGGTCCCAGCGCATGCCGCCGGAGGAGCAGTTCTCCAGCACCAGCTGCGGGTACCGGTCGAGGACGCCGTCGAGCCAGTCGAGATGCGCCCGGTTGTGGCCGAGCAGTCCGGCGCCGGGGGCCTCCCCGGGGTGGGCGCTGGTGCCGGAGCCGGGGTCGATGTTGTGGTCGAGTTTGAGGTACCCGACGCCCCACTCGCCGACCAGACGGTCCACGACCTCGTTCAGGTGGGCACGGGCGGCCGGGTGGCGCAGGTCCAGGTGGTGCCGGCCGGCCTCCGTGACGCGCACCCCGCCCCGCCGGAAGAACGCCTCGTCGGGCAGGGACTCGGCCAGCGGACTGCGTACGCCGATCACCTCCGGCTCCAGCCACAGACCCGGAACCATGCCGCGCTCCCGGATGCGGTCCAGCACCTCGTGGATGCCGCGCGCCCCGGGGAACCGGGATGCGGCGGGCTCCCACGCGCCGACGGTGTCCCACCAGCCGCCGTTGTCGCCGTCGTACCAGCCGGCGTCGATCACGAAGTACTCCGCGCCCGCCTCGGCCGCCGCGTCGATGTGCGGCACCAGCTTCTCGGTCGTGGGGTCGCCCATCAGGCAGTTCATGTAGTCGTTGAAGACGACGGGAAGGCGCTGGTGGTCGGCGTGCGGGCGGCGCTGGGCGCGGCGGTAGCGGGTCAGCGCGGCGAACGCCTCGTCCGGGCCGCCGTCGGCGCTGAAGGACAACGCGGCGGGTACGGTGCGGAAGACGGCGCCGGGTTCGAGTGAGTGCCGCCAGCCGTGGTGGGTGTCGGTGGGTCCGAACAGCGCCGCGTAGGCTGCCTTGTCCCGCTCTTCGCATTCCCAGCGCCAGCCCCCGCCGTTGTGCTCGATCTGCCACACCCAGGTGCGGCCGGTACGCCGGTCCGTCAGGCCGCCCATGGGGAGGCGTCCGCAACTGGACCAGGCGCCCTGCCCGTTGAGGGCGAAGCCGGCTCTGCCGTGCCCGTAGCTCACGCGGCCGCTGAGGGCCGGTGTCGTCAGGCGCATCGGCTGTCGCTGCCAGCGGCATTCGGCGAGCCAGTCGTTCTCCGCCCACAGCAGGTCCGCGGCGTCGAGGGCCGCCGGATCCTGCGGGGTGAGGCAGCCCACCGCGAGCGAGCTGACCGACTCCAGGTGCAGCGTGGTCTGCCCTTCGTTGCGCAGGGTCACCTCGCTGCGGAGCACGGGGATGCCGTCCGGTGACCGGTAGGTCACCTCCGCTACCAGACCGGTTTCCGGATCGTGGAGATGCACGGTCAGTGTGTGCCAGTCGCCGTCGTGGGTCGCGCGGTGGCTCCGGTGGCGCAGCCGCCCGCCGAGTTCGGTGCCCACAAGTCGGTTGCCCGACCAGCCACGGCCATGACCGGCGGCCGTCACCTCCACCAGGGGCAGGGACGCACCGGGGAGTCGCTGCGCTTCGCCGGGCGGTCCGAGATGCGTGAGGCGCGGACTGCCCTCGTCATCGAGGACGATCTCGAGGTGAAGGGCCCCGTTCCCCCAGTGGAAGGTCCCTTGTTCCGTGGTCATGGCGGCCCCTTCGAGGTCAGTGCCCGCGTAGAACCGCGCAACCGCCGGGCGGCAGTTCGTGGGTGAGTTCATCGGTGAGCAGATCGTGGGCGGGGTCCGGCAAGGACACGGCCTCGGGGGTGTGGTTGAGCAGGACGTGCCAGTGGCGGCCGTCGGATGCGTGCCGGGTGACGGCTTCGACACCGGCCGGCAGGCCAGGTACGCCCGGTTCGACGCCGGCCTCCTTCAGCAGGCGGCCGACCAGGGCGGCGTAGGCGGCGTCGTCCAGGCGGGTGGAGAGATACCAGCCCTGCCCGGTGCCGGAGCGGTGCCGGGTGAGGGCGGGGCTGCCCGTGAGCATGCCGTGGGTGTAGGTGGCGAGCGTCTCCGCGCCCTCGGTACGCAGGGACTCGCTCCACACCGTGCCCTGTGTTCCGTCCGACAGGGCGATCCGCTCGCCGCGCCGCAGTGGCCGGTACTCCTCGACGCGGATGCCCACTGCCTCGCGCAGGGGAGCGGCCGGGTAGCCGCCGAGGCGGGCGTGGAGGCGCTCGTCGGCGTAGCCGCTCGCGTGCTGGACGAGGAGCGTCCCGCCGTCGGCGACGTAACGGCGCAGATTCTCGGCCGCCCGGTCGGAGAGGAGGAACAGGGCCGGTGCGACGACGAGCGGGAAGTGGCTCAACTCGTGTTCGGGGTGGGCGAAGTCGACCGTGACGCCGGCGTCCCACAGCGTGCGGTGCGCCCGGGCGAGTGCCGAGTGGTAGTCGAGCTCCGGGGAGGGCAGGCCGTCCACGCCGAGTGCCCACCAGGCGTCCGGGTCGTGCAGCACGGCCACCGACGCGGACACCGTCGATCCCGCCAGGTCGCCGAGGCGGGCGACCGCCTCCCCGGTCTGTGTGACCTCGCGGAAGATCCGGCTGTCGGGCCCTGCGTGCGGCACCATCCCCGAGTGCCAGGTCTCGGCGCCGGCCCGGGACTGCCGCCACTGGAAGAAGAGGGCGCCTTCCGAGCCCCGCGCGATGTGGCCGAGGGTGTGGCGCAGGATGTCACCGGGGTCCTTGGCGAGGACCCGGTCGCCGTCGTAGACGGTGCTGGTGCCCTGCTCCATCAGCAGCCAGGGACGGCCGCCGCCCAGGGAGCGGGCACGGTCAGCGTGGAAGGCGACGTCGGCGGCGGCCGCCAGGCCGGGCGCGCCGGGGTACTGGTCACAGGTGACCAGGTCGAGTTCCCGGGCGAAGGTCCACAGGTCGATGTTCTGGTACGCGGGCAGCATCAGGTTGGTCGTCACCGGCCGGTCGCTGTGCGCGCGGATCGCGTCGCGCTGCTCGCGGTAGGCGGCGATGATCTCGTCGGACCAGAAGCGGTGGAAGTCCAGTGCCTGGCCGGGGTTCTTGTGCCACTGCGTCGCGCGAGGCGGCAGTACCTGCTCCCAGGAGGTGTAGCGCTGGCTCCAGAAGGCCGTTCCCCAGGCCTCGTTGAGGGCGTCCAGTGAGCCGTGGCGGGCGCGCAGCCACACCCGGAACGCCGCGGCCGTGTGGTCGCACCAGCAGAGCGTGCCGTACTCGTTGTGCACGTGCCACAGCGCGAGGGCGGGATGGTCGCCGTATCGCTCGGCGAGCGCGGAGGCGATCCGGCGGGCCGCGCTGCGGTAGGCGGGGGCGGCGAGGCAGTACGTGTCGCGGCTGCCGTGGACGAGGCGGGTGCCGTCGGCCCTGACCGCCAGCGCGTCGGGGTGGGCCAGGGTGAACCAGGGCGGCGGGGAGGCGGTCGGGGTGGCGAGGTCGACGGCCACGCCGTTCGCGTGCAGGCGGTCGATGTGGGCGTCGAGCCAGGCGAAGTCGTAGCGTCCCTCCTCCGGTTCGAGCAGGGCCCAGGAGAAGACGCCCACTGTGGCCAGATTGACCCTGGCCCGGCGCATGAGCTCGTCGTCCTCCTTCCAGACCGGCTCGTCCCACTGCTCGGGGTTGTAGTCCCCGCCGAAGGCCAGGCCGCCCAGGCGGTCGGTGATGCTGCGAGTCGTCATGACGTTTCCTCCGGTACGGAGAGCCGAGTCGTGCGCTGACAGACCGTCAGGGCGGGTGGCGGCAGTGCTTGCTATGGCGGCTGTCGAAGCGCTTCACTTCCCGGCGGGAAAGCTAACGGACAAGTTTCGTGTGAAACAAGGGCCTTGACCGGGCGATGCTCTCTTTTACGGGCCCATTGACAGACCACAGGGAGAATGTCATCGTCGAAGCGCTTCGACAGCCGCTCGGCCGACACGGGTCTTGAGGGCGGGTCGGCGCACCCGCGAGGGGTCAGAGGTCTTGCTGATCCGTCGTCAGGTGACCGCGGGATCCCCGTTGCGTCTCCTGCCTCGTACGCCGCGTGCCGCGCGGAGCACGGCGGCGCCGAACAGGAAGGCGGCCAGCCCCGCGGCCGGGAGTCCCAGGGTGCCGTGCTCGGCCGGGCCGGTGACGGCGACACCGAGCAGACCGAGCACGCAGGCCGCGTAACCGATGCAGGTCGCGAGGGCGCGGGGCCCGGGGCGGCCGAGTGCCCGAGGTGCCCACGGACTGCGCGAGGAAGCAGCACCGCGTCGTTCGACCCTGCCGACGACGGCCACCAACGTGCCGAGCACCAGGAGGAGCAGGACCAGCCATGGCAGCTTCCACAGCAGCCAGGCGCCTGTCCTGCCAGGGGGTTCGGGCAGCGGGAACAGCCCGAACGCGTACCCGGCACAGGCGACGAGCACGAACGCGCTCATGTGCCACAGCAACACGGTCAGAATCACCGAGTTCACGGCGATCACGGCCATCCACGGCCCGAACCCTCGCAGCCACCGGTTCCCCGCGTCGCGCAGCAGCAGCACCAGCCCGAGCTGAGCCGTTGCCAACGCGAGCAGCGCGAGCGTCGGCGGCGAGAGGTTGCGAAACGACGTACCGGGGACGTCGACCATGCTGACCGGGTAGGGGCCGGCCACCGTCAGCAGCACCGCCACCGCGGAACCCCCCACCAGCAGCGGCACGGCCGCCGTGGGCCGCACCGGCAACGTCCCGTCCTGCCAGGCGAAGCCGATCTGATGCACCGCCAGCCAGGCGAACAGGTAGTTGCCCCACTGCGGCGCCGACGCGTCGGACACCAGCCGCACCACGTCGCCCGCGGCGACCAGCCCCACCAGCACCAGCGGCACGACCAGCCCGAACCTCCGATGCAGGCGGTGCATGAGCGGGGTCAGGAAGACCACCACGAGATACACGAGCAGAAACCACAGCGGGATCGAGGCCAGCCACACCGCCCGTCCCACCTCGACCGGTTCGACACCCGCCAGCCGGGCGATCAGCGCGGCGGCGGCAAGTGTCATCAGCAGTACGGTCGTCGGCGGTACGAGTCGCGCGCTGCGGTCGAGCAACCAGTCCCCGGCGTCGCCGCGCCCACGGGTGCGTGACGTCAGCGAGGCGGCGTTGGCGAACCCGCCCACCAGGAAGAACACCGGCATCACCTGGAGCAGCCAGGTGATCGGGCGGCCCCACGGCAGCACTTCGAGGGCGCTGAAGCCGTCCAGGCCGCCGGCCCCGCCGGTGACCACGATGACCGTCCAGTGGCCGAGCACCACGATGACGATGGCCAGCGCCCGCAGCAGGTCGATGTAGCGTTCCCGCTCCGGCGGTGTGCCCTCCGCGAGCTCGCGCAGGCCGTGCATGCGGCCATCATAGGAACGGCGACCGACGGCGATCGGCGACCCGCCCGGGCGGCCGGGTGAGACAACGGGCGGGCCTCGTGGTGTTCGTCCTGCGGACAACCATCGGCGATTTACGGTGGTCTGATGCGACTTGTCCCTTGGTGGGCGTTCTTCTCGTCCGGATGCGCGCCTGCTCTTCTGGTGGCCGGGTGGGCCATCGCGGCGCTGCTGGAGGGGTCCGCCTATGACTCGGCCACGCAGACGATCAGCGTCCTGGCGGCCTGCGGAGCCGCGGGATTCTGGGTGATGACCGCGGCGCTGCTCGCCGTCGGCGTCTGTCACCTGCTCACCGCCTGGGGATTGCGCGCGGCCGCGTTCGCCGGCCGTATGGCGCTGGCGGGCGGCGGCGTTTCGGCCCTGGCGGTGGTGGTGGTACCGGCGGCGACCAGCCGGGGCGACCTGCGCCATGGTTCCGTTGCCGTGGTCGGCTTCACCCTCCTCGCGGTGTGGCCGCTTCTCGCCGCGCATCGAGACGGAGCCGCCCCATGGGGCCTGCGGCCCACGCCCTCACTGCTCGCGAGCGCTCTGATGGGCATGGGCGCCGTCTGGTTTCTGTTCGAGGTGCGTCAGCAGGGCACCATCGGAGTCGCCGAACGCCTGGTGACGTTCATGCAGTCCCTCTGGCCCTTCGTGGTCGTCGTCTCCTGTCTCCGCCATCCCGCACAACGACGGCTGACGGCTGAACGCACGTGACGGGCTGGGCTGCCAAGTCCGGCCGTCGCCTTGGTCGTGGTCTCGGCAGCGTCCATGGCGGCGAGCGGATCGTTCGGGTCACCCCCCAAGCCGGCCAGCCGTCGATGTCAGTGGTGACCACTAGTTTGGAGTCACCGGAGATCGGCCGTACCGGCCGATCGGGCCTTTGGGGAGGGGTGTGCTGTGTCCGCTGCGCAGGCACGACAGTCGGGGAACACGACGTATCTGGAGCTGTCTCAGGAAAGCGGCGGTGCCCACAAGTTCTACGAGGTGACCGTCGAAGGGGCCACCGTCTCCGTGCGGTACGGGCGGATCGGCGTGGACGGGCAGCGCCAGACCTCCACCTTTCCGACCGCCGAGAAGGCGAAGGCAGCGGCGGCGAAGAAGATAGCCGAGAAGGTGCGGAAGGGGTATGCGCCCGCCGTTCAGGGGCAGCGCGCGGCCCGTCCCGTGACGCGCCGTCAGGTGACGTCCGCCCCGTCCACGGCGCGGGCGACCGCCCCGGTGCTGTGGCGGTTCCGTACGGGCGCCTCGGCGTTCGGTATCCATGTGGACGAGGACCGCTGCTGGGTCGGCAACCAGAACGGCAGCGTCTACAACTTGAGCCACGACGGTGAGGTGCTGGCTCACTACTCCCTGCCCGACGGTGTGAAGTGCCTGGTGGCGGACGATTTCTGGATCTACGCGGGCTGTGACGACGGCCGGGTGTACGACCTGTCGGCGAAGGTGCCGTTCGCCGCTTACGAGATCGCGGCTGAGGTGGACATCTTCTGGCTGGACATCCACGCGGGCGTGCTGAATGTCTCCGACCGCAGCGGCGGGCTGACGGTCATCGACCATGAGGACGAGCTCCAGTGGTCGCGCAACTCGTCCGGGGAGCAAGGGTGGATGGTGCGGGCCGACGACCGTGCCGTGTACCACGGCCACAGCCATGGTGTGACGGCTTACGCGGCGGACGGCACCAGCCAGCTCTGGCACACCGCGACCAGCGGCAATGTGCTCTTCGGATGGCAGGAGGAGAACGCGGTCTACGCCGGGACGGGACGGCGGGTCGTCCAGCGGCTCGCCAAGTCCTCCGGGTCCGTCGAGGCTTCCTATCAGTGCGACGCCGCGGTGTACTCGTGTGCCACGTCCACCGGCGGGCGGTACGTCTTCGCGGGTGACTCCGCTTCCTCCGTCTACTGCTTCACCGCCGATGGCACCCGGCTGTGGAAGCTCGGCACCGGCGGCGGCTCGGCACTCTCCATGCAGTACCACGACGAGAAGCTGTACATCGTCTCCACCGACGGCTCACTTGCCTGCATCGACGCGAGCGAGGCCGCGATCAACGCTGCTCAGTCGGGCACCGTCCCGGTTGCCGCGGACATCAAACTGGCGGCTGCGCTGCCGACGTACGCACCGCTGACCACGGCCGCCTCCGTTGCCACGGTCAGCGCTGTCCCCGCAGCGGGGAGCGGAGTCGTCGTGGAGTGCTTTGAGCAAGGAGGACGAGTGCGCGTGCGTGTGGTCTCCGAGGGCTACGAGCCGAGTTGGAACGTCCAGTTCCCTCGTGCGATACGCGAGCCCGGCGCACGCTATGTGGTGGACGCGTTGCACTCCTCCTCGGGTGGCTTCTACCGAGTGCGCGGAGAGATCAGACGTCTGGTGTGACAGGCGGCGCGGTGGCGGTGCTCGTCATTCGACGCGTCACAACGCGCCGCCGCGCTCCAGCGGCGGGAGGCTGGGTGTGCATAGCGCGCATGGCGCTATGCACAAAGGAGCGGCAGGGCCGGAGGAACGTAGCCCTTGGAGGTGTGGCTACGAGTCACCTCGGCATGCGAGCCGTCCAGTCCCCGCGAGGGCGGTCAGCCCACGGAGGTGGTTGCCTGGGCGGGGAATCCGGGGCGGCCTGCCAGTTCGGAGGTGCAGAAAGCGCATCGCAGTGCTGCGGCGGGCACGGTGCTGAGGCAGTCCGGGCAGTCCGTCTTGGCCACCGGCTGGTCCTTGACCGGGTTGAAACGCTCCTGCAGCCGGCCCACGGGCAGCACCACGGCGAAGTAGATCACCGCGGCGACCAGCACGAAACTGATCAGGGCGTTCAGGAAGGCGCCGTAGGGGAAGACGGTCTCCCCGACGGTGAACGTCTGCTTGCTGAAGTCGCCGACCGCACCGGTCGCCACACCGATCAGTGGTGTGAGGAACGCGGTGACGAAGCCGGTGACAACGGCGGTGAACGCGGCGCCGATCACGATACCGACCGCCAGATCGACCACGTTGCCGCGCAGCAGGAACGAGCGAAACCCTGTGAACACCAAGTACTCCTGAAATGAGGCGCGTTGTGCGCCGAGGGCAGGGCGGCCGGATTGCCGCCGGCGGGCAATGCTGCCGGTCGCTCTCTCCGGCGTCCACCCGGCTCATCAGTTCCGGTGAACCACCTGACGGCGTGATGACAGCGCGTTCGACAAGGAACTGCACCCGCAAACAAGGGCCGTCACAGTGGCGGAGCCTTGAGTGAGGCCATCTCCGGCAGGCGGTGTGGGTGGAAGGCCGCGAGCCCGGCGCCCGCCAGCCACCAGCCGCGGTACACCAGGGCCCGGCACAGGGGTTCTTGCAGTTCGTCGAAGACGGTCGGTACGAGTGCCAGATCGCGGCCGTCGTGGGTGCGGTGCTCTTCGAAGGTGTTCCGCCACTCGTCCAACTGCCCGGCGGAGTCCTGGGGGAAGTCCGTGGCCAGGCCCGCCAGGACGCCCCTGCGGGTGCCCGGGGGCAGCGGTTCGTCGGGGCCCGCGGTTCGGCCACGCTGGCAGCGCTCGACGATCAGCCGCGTGCGCAGCGCCGTACTCTGGCGATACAAGAGGGAGTTGGCGCGCGCGAGATCGCGGATGACGGGGATGCCGCTGTAGACGCCGGGGCGCAGCAGGCCGCCGGCGTTGAGGACGAGCAGGAAGACATCGCGGTAGCGCTCGCTGTCGAGGGACTGCGTGCCGGTGTTGTCGTAGACGCCTCCGTCGAGGAGGGCGGGCGCGTCGGTGCCGCACGAGCATGCGCAGGGTTTCCTCGCTGGGATGGTGGTGTTTCACTCCGTCGGCGGAGATCACGTAGTGATCGGCGTGGATGCTGTCGAAGAAGTCGCTCTCCACATTGCGATCACTGCCGTGGTGAGGAAGTTTCAGCAGGTCGACGCGGAGCGGTCCCGCGTCGTTGAGCAGCCCGGTGGCGCGCAGCCCGGCGAGGATGCGGTCGCCTCTGGCGTCTCCGGTGAGCAGTGCGGTACGGCCGTCGTGCTCCAGCAGCAGGACGATGCTGGAGAGGTTCTGTATGGAGCCGTCCGTGTAGGCCGACGTGATGACGGTCGGGTCCTGGAGCTGCCGCGCCTTGAGCCAGCGCGCCGTCAGCTTCTCCAGGGCGGCGTCGTCCGGGGCCACCACCGTGATCTGCAGCTGGTCGAGGGTCGCCCCCTCGCCTTCGATGAGCGGTCCGTCGAAGAGGGGATTGCCGTCGAGACCCAGCTTGGCCGCCACGTCACGTAGGGCACGGCCCTGGTTTTAACTGGCCCTGACGGCACTGCTGTTCTCGCCGGCACGGTCGACGATCTCCTGGGTCGAGGCGCTCAGCCCGGGCGAAACACGGTCCACCAGTTCGTCCACGGAGTTGAACCAGACCCGCTTCACGGCGAAGGGATCGGGTTCCTGGTCGTCTCTGGCGCGCTGTATCTGTCTGAGCAGCTTGAGCAGCCCGACCACATGGTCGTCGTCGACGTGGGACAGACAGACGACATCGATCCTCGGGGCGCCCTGGGCGTCCGGAGCCAGTTGGGACAGGCGGTCGCGCAGCGATGTCTCGAAGACCTGGCTCGGCCCGCCGTCGACGAGCATGGCCCGTTCCTTCGGCGCCCCCCATCGCACCAGGAAGGCATCTCCGTGCCGAGCGTTGAGGAAGTCGAAGGTGAACATGGCACGCTCCTTTCGAGCTCGGCCCCTCAGATGGACTGCATCGCACGCAACACGTCGACCAGGCCGTATCCCTGGTAGAACCGCTCCCGGCCCAGATCCGTCGCCGTCGCGCACAGGATCTGCTTGATCCGCTCCGGGCGCCCGATCAGCTCCCGGTTGCGCGCCAGCAGCATCGCGGCGGCCCCGCTCACATGCGCCGCCGCCTGACTGGTGCCGTGGAGTGCGGCGACGCCCTGATCGGGCACAGGCCCGTCGATGTCCTCGCCCGGTGCCAGGAGATCGGGCTTCGGCCTGCCGTCGCCGGTGGGGCCGCGGCTGGAGAAGTAGCTGACGCCGTGGCGGTGCGGATTGCTGCGGTGGGTGGAACCGACCGTGATGACGGCCTCCGCGTTCCCGGGATCGGAGATGCTGGCGCCGCGGTAGTCCTTGCCCAACGTGCGTACGGCTCCCGCGTACCCGGAGTTCCCGGCCGCGGCCAGGACCACCACCCCCGAGCGGACCAGGCGGTCGCATTCGATGCACACCGGGGTCCAGCCGGTGGAGTGGCTCGCCACGTCATGCGGCACCGAGAGGCTGATGTTGGCCCCGGCGATGACGAACCGACCCGCCTGTTCATTGATGTACCGGATGGCCTGAAGGGCCGTCACGATGGAGAACTCGTCCCCCGTCCGGCGATGTCGTGATCGGTCTCCCCGTGCGCGATCAGCTCCAGGATCTGCCGTTCGCGATCGGTGACCCGGCAGGACGGCTCGGTGTCCGGACGTACGGCGAGATCCGCGGAGATGTAGGAGCAGCCGTCGGCGACGAGACGGAGGGCGGCCAGCAGCTCGCGCTCGTCGGCCTGGCGGCTGACGCAGCCGTGGGCGCCGGCGCGCATGGCGGGCACGGCGTGGTTGTCCAGGCCCGAGGAGAAGACCAGGACCGAGACGCCTCGGGCGGTGAGCCGTCCCACCATGTCCGACAGACACGCGGCCGGTACCTGGAGGTCCACGAGCGCGAGGTCACCCGGTCCGAGCGCGTCCACGGCCTCGTCGGCCGACCGGGTGGTGAGGGCGGGCGCGAAGCCGTCGGCGTCCTCGACGACATGGGCCACGCCGTTGCGCAGTAACGGGCAGTCGCCGACGACGGCGACGCGTCTTGCGTCCGCACTCATGGGCGCCTCACTCCTACTGGGCCGGCGCCCCCGTGTGCGGGCCGGGCCGCACAGCTCCAGTTTTGGGCCTCCGGGGCGGTCCGGCATGCCGAGGCGCCCCGGTGGCGGGCCGGCCGGGGGCCGGGTCGTGGTGAAGCGGCTGCGGTATTCCGTCGGGGTGGTGCCCAGGTGGCGGGCGAAGGCGCGGCGGAGGGTCTCGTCGCTGCCGAGGCCGCTGTGGTGGGCCGCCGAGGTGACGCTGTGGCCGTCGAGGAGGAGCTGCTGCGCGCGGTCGAGGCGGACGCGTTCGACCCAGCGGGCGGGGGTGGTGTGCAGCTCGGTGCGGAACAGGCGGGTCAGGTGCCGGGTGCTGAGGGCGGCAGCCGCGGCCATGGCGGGCGGGCTGTGGTCGGCGGCCGGGTCGGCGAGCACGGACGCGGTCAGCGAGGCCAGCAGGTCGCTGCGGGGCGGCGGGGTCTCCAGGGCCGTGGAGAACTGCGACTGCCCGCCTGGGCGCTGCATGAAGACGACCAGTTCACGGGCGGCCTCCCTTGCCGTGTCCGCTCCGTGGTCGGCCTCGACCAGGGCGAGCGCCAGATCGATGCCCGCGCTGATGCCGGCGGAGGTGACATAGCGGCCGTCGCGGACGTGGAGCGCGTCCGGTTCGACGCGCACCCGCGGGTGGCGGCGGGCGAGCGTGTTGGCGTGCCGCCAGTGTGTGGTCGCACTGCGTCCGTCGAGCAGGCCCAGCTCGGCGAGGACGAAGGCGCCGGTGCAGACCGAGGCGACCCGGGGTGTCCGCTCGGCGAGGTGGGCGGCCGCGGCCAGGAGCTCCGCTTCCGGGGTCTGCTCGGCGAGCCGGTCGGCTCCGGCGACCACGAGGGTGTCGACCGGCCCGATGGCGGTGGCCGCCTCGGTCCGGGCCAGGGTGAAGAACTCCCAGTGGCCCGAGTGACGCGCGTCTCCCGACACCTCTCGCCGAACACCCGATACGACCATCTTCATTCGGGTATGGGTGACCGGAGACGGAAGGACTTCCCGCCCATGGACGGTGACCTTCGCGGCTGGCGCCCGTGCCTGCTCGCCGGAGCGGTGTTCGCGGTGTGCATGGCCGGTACGACGCTCCCGACCCCCCTCTACGGCCTGTACCAGGAGAAGTTCGACTTCTCCGAGCTCACCGTCACGGTCGTCTACGCCGTGTACGCCTTCGGAGTCATCGGCGTGCTGCTGCTGGCGGGCAACGCCTCCGACGCCGTGGGCAGACGGCCGGTGCTGTGGTGGGGCCTGGGATTCGCGGCCGCGAGCGCCGTCTGCTTCCTGGGCGCCACCGCCCTGGGCCGGCTGTATGTGGGACGGCTGCTGTCGGGCCTGTCCGCGGGCCTGTTCACCGGGGCCGCCTCGGCGTACGTCCTCGAACTGGCACCGCCCGGCGCCTCGCGGGCCACGTTCGTGGCGACCGCCGCGAACATGGGCGGCCTGGGCTGCGGGCCGCTGATCGCCGGGGTGCTCGCGCAGTACGCGGACTGGCCGCTGTATCTGCCGTTCGTGGTCCACCTCGCCCTGGTGGCCTGCTCCGCCGCCGTCCTTGTGTGGCTTCCGGAGACGGTGCGGGAGCGGCGGCCGCTGAACACCGTACGGCCGCAGAAGCCCGGTCTGCCCCCGAGGGTGCGGGCGGTCTTCGGACCGGCGGCGGCCGCGTCCTTCGTGGGGTTCGCCCTGTTCGGGGTGTTCACCTCGGTCAGCCCGTCCTTCCTCGCCCAATCCCTGGACGTGCACAACCACGCGGTGAGCGGGCTGGTGGTCGCGCTGGCCTTCTTCGCGTCCACGGCAGGGCAGCTGGCCGTCGGGCCGGTCGGCGTGGGCAGGTCACTGCCGCTGGGGTGCATCGCGCTCCTCGCCGGCCTGGCGCTGCTGGCGGGCGCACTGCGCTGGGATCTGCTGCCCCTGGTGGTGCTGAGCGCTCTCGTCGGCGGCGCCGGCCAGGGCCTGTCGTTCCGCGGCGCGCTGTCCGCGGTGGCCCAGGTGTCAGAGGAGGACAAACGCGCGGCGGTGATCTCGGCGCTGTTCGTGGTGGCCTACGCCGGTATCTCGGTACCGGTCATCGGTGTGGGCCTGCTCGTCGGGCCGATCGGCCTGGAAGGCGCCGGCCTGGTGTTCATCGCGTGCATGGCGCTGCTGGTGTCGACGGCGGGCGTCTATCTGCTGCGCCGCCCGGTACCGGCTACGACGGAAGCGGGCGGCGTCCGTTAGCGTCAGTCCTCGGCCGAAGGCCAGGTCTTCCGGACGAGCTCCAGGCGCTCATAGGCGTCGTCGAACCAGGAGTCGTCCATCGGTACGGTGACCGTGACCGACGTCAGCGACCCCGCGCTGTCCTTCACCGTGACGTGCGCCCGCTCCTCCTCCACGTCGCGCTCGACGAACACCGAGGGCCCCCGGGAGAACTCACGCCACGCGACGTCCCGCCCGGCGTCGAGCGCGTCCAGCGCCTCCTGCCACTCCCGCAGCTCACGGGGGAAGACCCAGACCTGGAGACTGCCCTTCACGAAAGGCGTCTCGACGAGGAAGGCACCGGTCAGGACCTGGCTCCCGGCGGCGCCCTGGCCGTCCGTCCCGGTGATGCGCAGGACGACGCTGTTGCCGTCGCCCTCCAGGCGCATCAGATCGATCGGTCCGTCAGTCACCGGTGCCCTCCCCGTCCGCTTGTCTGGCCGAAGAATAGCCGCCGGTCAGACGACCGGAGGCATCTCGCTCGGGCGGGAGTCGAGGCCCGTGCGCCGGTTGACCCAGGAGCCTCGGGTGAAGTCCGGAACCTGGACCGGACGGCCGCCCGCCGCGAGGGACTTGACGCTCAGCGGGATGGGGGAGCACCAGACCGCGCTGTCGTAGACGTCCATGTCGGGGACGAGACCGGCGCGCATCTGCTGGACCGTACGCCACTGCAGGACGTAGTCCATGCCGCCGTGACCGCCGTTGTTCTCCGCGTCGTCGCCGATCTTCAGCCACAGCCAGTGGTCGAACTCCTTGCGGTAGGCGTCGAAGGCCCGCCAGGTGTGGTCGCTGTGGTCCGGTTCGACATAGATGCGGCCGCCGCCCGCGGACGTCACCCCCGCGTAGTCCTCGAAGATGCCGCGGCTGCCGGCGAGTGAGTTGATACGGCTGTACGGGCGCGGCGAGCTGACCTCGTGCTCGGCGCGGATCACCCGGCCCTGCGCGGTGTCGATCAGACAGGTGACGAGGTCACCGTTGATGTATGTCTCCTTCCAGCTCGGGTGGGACCTGGGGATGAAGCGCTCGCGGTAGTCGGCGAGGCCACGGGGCTCGGTGGCCGTGGCGCGCAGCATCGTCATCCGGTCGCCGCGGTTGATGTCCATCGCCGCCGCGATCGGGGCCAGGCCGTGCATGGGGTAGAAGGACGCGGTGCTGCGGGTGTGCCACAACCTCCGCCAGGAGTCGGTGTAGTACGTGTCCGAGAAGAGCAGGGCTCTCAGATCGTGCAGATAGCCGCCGTGACCGTTGGTGACCTCGCCGAACAGGCCGTCGTGGGCCATCTTCAGCATCGCCAGCTCGTTGCGGCCGTAGGAGCAGTTCTCGGACAGGATCAGATGCCGGCGGGTGCGCTCGCTGGTGTCGACCAGGTCCCACAGCTCGTCCAGCTCGGTGGCGATGGGGAGTTCGACGAGGACGTGCTTGCCGGCGAGCAGGGCGGCGCGGCCCTGTTCGTAGTGGAACTCCCAAGGGGTGGCGATGTACACGAGCTCGATGTCGTCGCGGCGCAGCATGCGCGCGTAGGCGTCGGCGGAGCCGCCGTACTCGGCCGGGCGGGGGCGGCCCTCGGCGACGAGCCGGTCGGCGGTGCGTCTGGCCCGGTCGGCGCGGATGTCGCACACGGCGGTCACGGTGCATCCCGGGACGGCGCCCCAGCCCGAGGACATGCCGTGGCCCCGGTTCCCGAGCCCGATCATGCCGACGCGGACCGTCGGATACTCACCGAACGGCACACCGATCATCGATTTCTGGCCCGGACGCCGGGACGGTGGGCCCTCGGCGGTCGGGGCGTCGGGGGCGGCGGAGGCCCTGGTGCCGAGTCCGGCGACCACGGCACCGGAGGCCAGGGCACCGCCCATGACGGTACGGCGTGAGACAGCAGGGGTTTCATGCATGGCGCGGATCGCTCCCTAATGCGTGGCGGCCGGCTGCTCTTGCTGCCGCATGACTTTGTCCACGGGAGCGCCGTGTGTCAATAGGTGCTTGAAAAGAAGGAGTTGCGAGCAGAAACGAGCAAGCGGACTGTCAACTGGTCTGATCTCGCGCTAGCTTGGCGCGTGTGGAGGACAGAGGTGAACCGGGCCGCAGACCGGGGCCCGTACGGCGGGGACGGTATGAGCCGCATGTCACTGAACGTATTTGCTTGCCTGCGGCATGTTGCAGAGGGTGGCGAGTCGCTACGGTCAGGCGAATCGGTGCGGAACGGGCATGGCAAGGGGGCACGATGCTCGCGGAGACCTTGGTGGCATTGGCCGCGGCGGGCGGAACCGCAGTGGTTCAGGCGGCGGGAACCGACGCGTGGGAGGGGTTACGGGCCCGGCTGGCACGGTGGTTCGGACGCGGGAACGCCGAGTCGGAGAGCAGGGAGCTGGAACGGCTGGATCGCAGTGCCGCAGACCTGCTGGCCGTCGAGGGCGGCGAGGCGGCGCAGGTGAGGGCACGTCAGGAGGCTGGTTGGCAGGCTCGTATCGAGACCTTGTTGGAGAGCCTGGCCGACAGTGAGCGTGAGCGAGCCGCGGAGGACCTGCGGGCCCTGCTGGAAGAGGCCGGCCGCAAGTCAGGCGCTGGAGAGGGGGTGCACGGCAACACCTTCCAGGGGAACACCGCGTTCCAAGCCGGTGACCAGAACAAGCAGGACAATCGCTTCGGCCCGCTGACATGACCGCCTCCGCGCCGACGCCGTCCGACGGCGCCGGAGTGGCCGGAAATGTCTTCCACGGCCCCGCTCCCTTCCAGAGCGGTCAGCGCAACGTCCAGTACAACCAGTTCGTCTACCAGTGGCAGCGCGCGTACCGGATCGAGGACTTCCCCTCGACGCCTCGCCGGATCAGACACCGCGACCTCGCCGAGCAGCCGTCCCGGCTCCTGCGAGCGGGGCACCAGGTGGTGGCCTTCTCCGGGCGGCGCCCGGAGCTGGACGGGCTGACACAGTGGCGCGACGACGCGGAGGAACGCCTGGCCGTCAGTCTGATACACGGTCCCGGCGGGCAGGGCAAGACGCGTCTGGCGGCACACTTCGCCGAACTCAGCCGTTGGGCACAGTGGTCGGTGTGGCAGGCGTCCGTCAACGAGGCCGGCGCGGACCCCCTCGACACCACGGCACCCCAGGCCACCACCCGTGGGGTGCTTCTGGTGGTGGACTACGCCGAGCGGTGGCCGGTACCGGACCTGCGCAGGCTGCTGCGCGAGCCCCTTCTGTACCGGGGCGGCTTCCCGGTGCGCGTGCTGATGCTCGCCCGGCCGGCGGGGGCCTGGTGGGAGAGTCTGGCCACGTGGCTCGACGACGCACTGGACGCTCCCTCGGACGCCCGCCCGCTGCCGCCGCTGGCCACCACTGCGCAGGCGCGCGGCCAGCTCTTCGAGCAGGCCCGCGACCGCTTTGCCGAACACCTCGGCCTGCCCCACGGCCAAGCCACGTCGATCAGTCCGCCGCCCGACCTGGACACCGACGACGACTACGCGCAGGTCCTGACCGTTCACATGGCCGCCCTGGCCGCCGTCGACGCACGGATGCGCGGTGACCAGCCTCCCAGTGATCCCGCCCGGGCCTCCGCGTACCTCCTCAAGCGTGAAAGGGCTCACTGGACGGCCCTGCACGAGCGCATGTCCAACCCCCTGAACAGCACTCCGAGCGCCATGGGCCGGACCGTCCTGACCGCCACCCTCACCCGTGCCCTGGCCCGCCCGCACGGCTGGACCGCACTGCGCCAGGCGGGACTTGCCGACTCCACCGAAACGGCCAACGTCCTCCTGGACGACCATCAGTACTGCTACCCGCCGGCCCGCCCCGACAGCGTTCTCGAACCGCTCTACCCCGACCGCCTGGGCGAGGACTTCCTCGGGCTGACCATCCCTGCCGGGGACCATCCCGTACCGGACGCGGTCACCGACGACTGGGCCCAGCACGCCGCCGAACGTCTGCTCACCGCACCTGGAGCGCCGGCGCCCTGGACGCGCGAGGCCCTGATCGTACTGATCGAGACCGCCCGCCGTTGGCCGCACATCGCCACCGGTGAGCTCTACCCTCTGCTCAAGAAGCATCCTGAGCTGGCCCTGCACGCCGGCGGCGCGGCACTGGCGGCGCTCGCCAACCTCGACGGCGTCGATCCCGCCGTCCTGGAAGCGATCGAGCCGTGTCTGCCCGCGGAACGCCACACGGACCTCGACGTCGGCATCGCGACGGTCGTGTACAGGCTGGCGCATCATCGTCTGGGCGCGACTCAGGATCCGGTGCAGCACGGTCGGGTACGCGACAGCCTCGCCCGGCGCCTCCACAATGCCGGGCTGAGGATCGAGGCCCTTGTCGCCGCCCAGGACGCTCTGCCTGCCTGGCGCCACCTTGTCAGGGCAGATCCCGGTTACCGTCCTGGCCTGGCCAACTCCCTGTCCGGTCTGGGGCTTCACCTGTCGGCGGTCGGTCGGCCCCGGGAAGCCCTGGCCGCGTGTGAGGAGGCCGTCCAGCACTTCCGGGTGCTCGCGGAAGTCGAACCTGACACGTACCTGAGGTACCTGGCCGGTGCGCTCGCCGACTGCGGCGGGCACCTGTCGGCCCTGGGCCGTCACAAGGAGGCCCTGCCGCTCATCGAGGAAGGCGTCGCCTTCTACCGGACGCTCACCGGGACCGGCGGCGCGCAGGAACTGAGCCTCGCGCGCGCACTCACCAACCTCGGCAAGGGCCTGTCGGATCTGGGGCGCCATGAGGAAGCCCTCGCGGCCGCGGAAGAGGCACTCGTGGTCTACCGACGGCTGTCGGACGCCAATCCGGCAGCCCATGAACCCGACCTCGCGCTCGCCCTCACCAATCTCGGCAAGGCGCTGTCGGATCTGGGCCGCGCCCAAGAGGCTCTGGCCGCAACGGAAGAAGCTGTCGGTCTCTACCGTCGTCTGGCCGAAACCAACGCCGCTGCCCACTCCGCCGACCTGGCCCGTGCGCTCGGCAACCTCGGCCACTGTCTTTCTGCGTCGGGTCCTTCTCAAGGGGCTCTGGCCGCAGTCGAGGAGGCGGTGCGCCTCTATCGGCCTCTGGCGGAGGCCAATCCCGCCGCCTATCAGCCGCTTCTCGCCGTCACCCTCACCAACCTGGGCAGGCACTTGCTGGAACTGGGGCACCATGCCCAGGCCCTGACGGCCACGGAAGAAGCCGTGGCGCTCCACCAGGGCCTGGCCGAGTTCAACCCTGCCGTGCACCGGATGCCTCTCGCCCTGTCCCTCAACAACCTCGGCAAGTGCCTGTCGGAACTGGGGCGCCGAGAGGAGGCCCTCACGGCCGGTGAGAGTGCCGTCGCCCTCAGCCGCTGGCTGATGCAGGACACTCCCCTCGCCCACGCTCCCGTCCTGGCTCGTGCGCTGACCAACTTCAGCCAGGACCTTTCGGACATGGAGCGCCATGAGGAGGCGCTGGCCGCCATCGACGAGGCTGTGAGTCTCTATCGGTCACTGGTGGAGGCCAACCCTGCCGCGCATACACCCGATTTCGCTGCCTCCCTCACCAACCAGAGCTGCGCGTTGACGGAGCTGGGTCACCATCAGAAGGCTCTGACGGTGACCGAAGAGTCTATTGGCCTCTACCGACGGCTGGCGGGGGCCGAGCCGGTCACCCATGAACCCTCCCTCGCCTTGGCGCTGTCCAACCTCGGCCAGGACCTGTCGGCGGTCGGCCGTCACGAGGAGGCCCTGGGCGCCATGGCGCAGGCGCTGGAGATCCGTCGACGGCACGTGGCGGTCAAGCCTGCCGGACAGCTGGCGCACCTCGCTCGCACACTCGTCAACCTCAGTTCCGTCCTTACGCTCCAAGGACGGAATGAGGAGGCCCTGGCCGCCACGGAAGAGGCCCTCGGCCATTACCGGGCTCTGGCGGTGGCCGACCCCTCCGTGCACCAGGCCCATGTGGCCCGCGTACTGGGAAATCTCACCAACGACCTCTCGGCACTGGGACGCTCCGGGGAAGCTCTGACAGCTGCAGAGGAGGCTGTCCTTCTCTGCCGGGGTCTGGCCGCATCCGAACCCGTCAAGTACGAGCTCGACCTCGCCGACGCACTTGACACGTTCAGCCACTGCCTGGCGGAACAGGATCGTGCCGAGGAGGCTCTCGCCGCCAGCGAAGAGGCTCTTGTCCTGTACCGGAAGCTGGCGGATGCCGGTCCCGTGGCGCGCCGGGGCGCCCTCGCCACCGCACTCACCAATGTCGGCCACTACTTGTCGCGTGTGGGGCGCCATGAGGAAGCCATTGCCGTGACCGAGGAGGCTGTCAGCGTTCGCAGGCAGCCGACGGGCGCCGACGTGGATGCGCAGGCAGCCGCTCTCGTCGGCTCGCTGAGGAACCTCAGCTACTACTTCACGTCGCTCGATCGCCACGACAAGGCACTCACTGCCACCCTTGAAGTCGTGGACCTCCTGCGGCGGCTCGTGGCAACCGAAGGTGCCGCCCAGGAGCCGGAACTTGCCGGCAGCCTTCTCGATCTCGGCCATGACCTGGCGGCAGTCGGCCGCCACGAGGACGCCCTCGCGGCCACGGACGAGGCCATCACCCGCTACCGAGAGCTCCCCGACACGGAGCCCGCCATGCGAGAGGCGGAATCGCAGCGTGCCGCCCTTCTGGAGGCACTGGGGCGAACCGACGACTGACCGGAATGGCCTAGCCGCTGTCGCCGCGGGACAGCACGTCCGTGATCTGGCGTCCGATCACATCGCGCGCGTCCGCGGGAAGCCCCCCGATGTCCGTGCTCTCCACGGCGTGCAGGACCGCCTCGACATCCGTGTCGTACGGCGCCGTCGCGGTCAGGAACTCGTAGCCGTCGCGGACTGCCAGTCGTAGCCGCTTCGTGCCGTTCGGTTCGGTGTGTACGGCGGTGGCGACCACGAAGGGCGGGGGGCCGCCGGGGTCGCTGTCCTGCTTGTGGTAGCCGCTGACCAGCGGGGTGCGCCAGTTGATGCTGAGCAGGACCGGGCCCTTCGCCAGGAGCTCCGTCAGGTCGGTGTCGTAGACGCCGGCCGCGTCGAGGACCGTCGCGCGGGCGTCCAGGACGAGGGCGGCGGGGAGCAGGCAACGCAGCGTGCTGCCCACGATGTTGCCGCCGACCGTGGCGGCGCGGCGTACGGCGCCCGTGCCGATGGTGCCGGCCGCCCGGCGCAGCACCTCCGGCACCCGGTCGTCGATCCGTTGCAGCACCACGGCCGAGCCCAGGGTCTCGGGTCCGAGGACGTTCGCCTCCGACAGGTGGCGCAGCGACATGGCCCGGTCCGGGAAGCCGTCGCGCTGGAAGGTCGCCCACACGAGCGTCGCCCCGCCGATCGGCAGCGCCCCCTCGGCTATGTGCTGTTGGACCTCCGACACGGACGTGGGCAGATGCAACAACACGGAGCGGCCTGCTTTCCCGATGGGTCTCGTTCACACGCGTATCGCATTCTCCCCGCCGGGCAGGGGGCGCATGCAGGGTTCACGGTGTCATTGCGCGCGCCCCCTGGGGCACCGCGCAGTGCTACGGCGCACCACCAGCTCCACCGGCACGCGGGGCCGATGAGCCCCGCGAGCCGTCGCAGGCGGTGCTGACGTGACCTGCACCGGCGCGGAACTGCTCGTCCGGCAGCTCGAACAGGAGGGCGTACGCCATGTCTTCGGCGTGCCGGGCGTCCAGCTCGACCATGTCCTCGACGCCCTCGGCCGCGCCCGGGCCGCCGGCGGCCCGATCTGGCCGACGCGCCCTGCGCTCTCGCCGGCGCGCTGAAGGAGGCTCTCGGCGAGCCGGGGCCCTCGGTGATCGAGGTGCCGGTGGGCGAGATGCCCAGCGTCTGGCCGCTGCTGCTGGGGGGTGCGCCGGGGTCGGTCCGCGACTGACATTGCTTGGACTGCTTGTACAGTCTCTGGACGTGTAGTCTGGACGGGGCTCGACGGGGAGGCCGTCGAGCCCTGTGACCGGGCACGGACAGGAGTGAGCGATGGCGGCCGGACAGGCCCTGGATTCCGAGCGCGACGCGATCATCGCGGCGCTGACGCCCGTCGTGGACGGCCTCGTGGCGACGTTCGGGCCGCTGTGCGAGGTGGTCCTGCATGACTACCGCCGGCCGGAGGAGTCCGTGGTCGCGGTCGCCGGCTCGGTGACGGGGCGGTCCGTCGGCGGTGTGATGAGCGAGATCGGCATGCGGATCGTCGCCCGCGGCGCCGAGGCGGACGACGATCTCAACTATGTCACCCGGACCCGGACCGGGAAGCTGGTCAAGGCGTCCACCATGGTGCTGCGGGACTCCACCGGCGAGGTCTTCGGCGCCCTCTGCGTCAACCTGGACGTCACCGCCGTCAACGAGGCCCACGCCCTGCTCGGCGCCCTCGCCGGCATCGGCCGCGACAGCGCAGAAGCGCCGGTCACCGCCTTCGGCAACGACATCGACTCCGTCGTCGACGCCATCCTCGACGCCCACCAGCTCCGGCAGAACCGCGGCTGGGCGGAGCTCGACCGCGACCAGCGTCTTGAGCTGTTCCGCGGTCTGGACGGGCGGGGCGTGTTCGCCGTGCGGCGCGCGGTCGAGCAGGTCGCCGCCCGGCTCGGCATCTCCCGCGCCTCCGCCTACAGCTACCTCGCCCAGGCACGCGCCACAACCGGCCCGGCTTCCGACCCCGATGGAGGACCAGCGTGACCAGCACCCCGCCCCTCACCCTCGACGACGTCCGCAGCGCGGCCGTACGCCTCAAGGGCGTTGCCCACCGCACGCCGGTCCTGCGCTCCCGCACCCTCGACGCCTTCGTCGGCGCCGAGGTCTTCCTCAAGTGCGAGAACTTCCAGCGCGTGGGCGCCTTCAAGTTCCGCGGCGCCTACAACGCCGCTTCCCGGCTGACTCCGGAGCAACTCGCCCGGGGCATCGCCGCATACTCCTCCGGCAACCACGCCCAAGCCGTCGCCCTCGCCGCCCGGGAACTCGGCACCACCGCCGTGATCGTCATGCCCGAGGACGCCCCGCCCTCCAAGCGGCGGGCGACCGAGGGCTACGGCGCCGAGATCGTCAGCTACGACCGCTACACCGGCGACCGTGTCGCCATCGCCGAGGCCCTGGCCGCCGAGCGGGGCCTGACCGTCATCCCGCCCTATGAACACCCCCACGTCATGGCGGGGCAGGGCACGGCCGCGCTCGAACTCCTCGAAGAAGTCGGCGAGTTGGACGCGCTTCTGACTCCGGTCGGCGGCGGCGGGCTCATCGCCGGGAGCGGCACCGTCGCCAAGGGGCTGTACCCGGGTCTGCGACTGATCGGTGTCGAGCCCGAGGCCGGGGACGACACCAAGCAGTCCCTCGAAGCCGGGCGGCGCATCGAGATCCCGGTGCCCAAGACCATCGCCGACGGCCAGGCCCTGCACACGCCCGGTGAACTCACCTTCTCCGTCAACCGACGGATCGTCGACGCCATCGCGCTGGTCAGCGACGACGAGATCCGGGAGGCGATGCGGTTCGCCTTCGAGCGCCTGAAGATCGCCGTCGAGCCGAGCGGCGCCACTCCACTGGCGGCTCTTCTCTCCGGCCGGGCGGGTGCGCTGCCGCGCCGGGTCGGAGTGATCGTCTCCGGCGGCAACGTCGACGCCGAGCGGTTCGCCCGGCTCTGCGAAGGCGCCGGCTGACACCGGCCGGGGGCCGGTGCCGCCCGTATGGCGGCGCCGACTGGACGGGCGGACGATGGAGGGGTGGGGTCCGGCCCCCGCCGGGGCCGCTCGCCGGCGGTCGGGAGACGGAGACCGGCCCCGGCCGTACCGAGCGCGGCCGGAAGGGAGAGCCGTGATGATCGAAGTGAAGACGCTCGACAAGCCGGACGAGAGGCGCGATTTCCCCAGAGGGCACCTGGAAGCCGTACACCTGACCGGACTCGACTTCGCCGTAGGCACGTTCGAGCCCGGCTGGCGCTGGTCGGAGTCCGTGGCCCCGATCGCGGGGACCGAGAGCTGCGAGGTCCACCACAACGGCTATGTCGTCCAGGGCCGGATGCACGTCACGATGAAGGACGGCGGCGAGGTCGAAGTCGGCCCGGGCGACGTCTTCGTGATCCCGCCGGGACACGACGCCTGGGTCGTGGGCGACGAACAGGTCGTCCTGTACGACTTCGCGGGCGTCATGGCGACGGAGTACGCCAAGGCCAAGGAATAGCGACGCTCAGACCGTGATGACGACCTTCGCGCGCGCGTGCTCCACCTCCAGGTACCGAATGGCCTCGGCCGCTTCGCTGAGGGGATACGTCCGCTCGACGACCGGCGCCATGCGCCCGGACTCGGCCAGCTCCTTCAGGGCCGCCAGGTTCTTCTTGCTCTGGTGAGCGGGGAGTTCGAGCAGCCGTTGACGCGTGAAGGGCGCCATCAGACGCCGTTTGAAGAACAGCCCCATGGGCCCCAGCAGGCTGCCGCCCTCGTACACCCCGCCACCCGACAGCACCAGTGCGCCGGACGGGGTGAGCGCGCGCCGGAACGCCGTCAGTGAGTGGTTGCCGACCAGGTCCAGCACCACGTCGTAGCGCCGGCCCGCGCGGGTGAAGTCCTTTTGCGCGTAGTCGATGACATGGTCCGCGCCGAGCGAGCGGACCATGTCCGCGTTGCGCGCGCTGCACACCGCGGTCACCTCCGCGCCGTACGCCTTGCCGAGCTGCACGGCGAAGGTGCCGACGCCGCCCGAGGCGCCGTTGATCAGCAGGGTCTGCCCCGGCCGCACCGCGGCCACGTCCCGCACGCCGATCAGGGCAGTGTTCCCCGCGAGGGGTATCGCCGCGGCCTGCTCGAAGGTGAGGTTGGACGGCTTCGGGCCCACGGAGTCGCCCGGTGCGCACACATACTCCGCGAAGGCGCCGTCGGCCTCGCCGAACACCTCGTCACCGGGTGCGAGATCCGTGACCCCGCTGCCCACCGCCTCCACCCGCCCCGCGAAGTCCCGGCCCCTGACCCGCGCCTTGGGCCCGCGCCACCCCATCATCCCGCGCGCCAGCTTCGGGTCGCCGTGCATGAAATGCCAGTCGTAGGCGTTGACCGACGCCGCGTGCACCCGCACCAGCACCTCACCGGGCCCCGCCACCGGCCGCTCGATGTCACTGAACTCCAGCACGTCCGCCGAGCCGTACCGGTCCTGCACGACTGCCTTCATGGCCTCCCCCTTCGCCACCTTCGAGACTACGGATCCGGCCAGGGCCGGGCATCAGGGGCGAACCCTGATTCTTCCCCTGGGGGTGACCCCCGCTTGCCCTGAGGAAACCGATCGGTTTACGCTGGCAACCAGGAAGGGAAACCGATCGGTTTTCGCCGTGTGAGATCGCCATGCGCGAGTCGGGAGAGTCCCCATGACCACCATCGAAGGTTCCGTCGCCCTGGTCACCGGCGGCAGCCGCGGGATCGGCCGGGCACTGGTCGCCGCCCTGTACGAGCGGGGCGCGAAGAAGGTGTACGCCACCGCCCGCGACCCGCGCAGCGTCACCCACCCCGAGGCCGTACCCCTGGCCCTGGAGGTCGGCGACCCGGCGTCCGCCGCGGCCGCCGCAGAGCAGGCGCAGGACGTCACTCTGCTGATCAACAACGCGGGCGCCAGCGTGAACGCCAACTTCCTGGACTCGTCCGTCGAGGACGTCCGACGTGAGTTCGAGACCAACTTCTACGGGCCGCTCCTGGTCACCCGTGCCTTCGTTCCGGTCATCGAGCACAACGGCGGCGGCCACATCCTCAACGTCCACTCCGTGCTGTCCTGGATCGGGCTCGCCGGCTCCTACAGCGCCTCCAAGGCCGCCCTGTGGTCGCAGACCAACTCCCTGCGCCTGGACCTCAAGCCGCGCGGCATCGAGGTCACCGGCCTCCACGTCGGCTACGTCGACACCGACCTGACGGCGAACATCGACGCACCGAAGTCCACGCCCGGGAGTGTGGCGGCGCAGGCCCTCGACGGCATCGAGGCCGGCGCCTACGAGGTGCTGGCCGACGACATCTCCCGGCAGGTCAAGGCCGCTCTGTCCGCGGACGTCTCGGCGCTCTACCCGCAGCTCGCGGCCTGATCACACCGGCAGCAGCCGGGACACGAGATCGCTGAGCTGGCGGGCGTTGCGGCACTCGTGCATCTCGACCAGCGCGGCGTAGGCGGGCGCGGCCGAGTCGCCCGTGCCCCAGCTCGCGGTCTGCTCGGGGTTCAACCAGTAGAAGCGGCGCGCCCGTTCGGCGATCTGCCGGACGGCCGCGAGGTTCGGGTCGCTCATGTTGGTGCGCGCGTCGCCGAGCACGAACACCGTGGTGCGCGGGCCGACCGCGTCGCCGAACCGCTCGGCGAACTCGCCCAGCGCCATGCCGTAGTCGCTGCTGCCGTGCCAGCCCGTGAGCGTGGCCTCCGTCCGGATGCGGGCGCCGAGCCCCTCCGGGTCGCCCCTGCCGTGCACCAGGAGGCCGGTCACCTCGTCGACGCGGTTGACGAAGGCGAACACCCGCACCTTGCTGAACTGGTCGTGCAGCGCCTGCACCAGCAGCATCGTGAAGTCCGAGAACCCGGACACCGAGCCCGAGACGTCGCACAGCAGCACCAGTTCCGGCCGGGCCGGCCGCCGCCTGCGCAGCACCGGCTTCATCGGCACGCCACCCGTCGACAGCGAACCGCGCAGGGTCCGCCGTAGATCGATCGAGCCGCGCGCGGCCCGGCGCCGACGGGCCGCCAGCCGGGTCGCGAGCTTACGCGCGAGCGGCTGAACCGCCCTGCGCAGTCCGGCCAGTTGGGCCTTGCCCGCGAACAGGAAGTCCACGCGGTCGGCGCTCGGCGCCACCGCACGCCGGGCGATCTCGTCCCGGCCGCGCCGCTCCGCCACCCGGCGCCGCGCCTCCGCGGTCACCAGCGCCCGGAAGGCCTCGATGCGCAGGCGGATCTCGTCCTCCAGCAGCCGGTCGGTGAACCCCGGCCTCCCGCCCCGCGCACGGATGTCGTCGCGGACCCGGGCGAGCAGGGTCTGTGGGCGGATGCGGTCGAGTGCCTGGTACGACGACCAGCCGTCCGACGCGGGGGAGGAGCCGTATCCGCCGAAGCCGTCGACCGCTTCCGTGGCCAACTGGCCCATCATCGCCTGGTCGTTCGCGGCGAGCGCCGCCGCCAGCCGGCCGCGCAGGTCGTCCCGCCCCGCCGCCTCGCGCTCCGGCGCGCCGACACCGCGCGGGAAGTGCAGGTCGAAGACCGGGTCGAACACCGGCCGTTGGGCCGTACCGTGCAACAGCGTCGCCGCCAGGCCCTCGCGCAGTCGCTCCCGGTCCGTCAGCCCGAGCGCCGCCATGGCCTGCGCCGCGTCCACGGTCTCGCCGGTGCCGATCCGGATGCCGTGTGCCCGCAGCGCCGCGACGAGCGACGTCAGCCGCTCGGCGACCCCCGCGGGCGTCGTCACAGGGCGTCCAGGTCGAGCTTGGCCGCGGCCTTCAGGACATCGTCCTGGTGCTTGAGGAGTACGCCGAGACTGTCCCGTACGACGGTCTCGTCCAGGGTGTCGGCGCCGAGCGCGAGCAGGGTGCGCGCCCAGTCGATGGTCTCGGCCACCGACGGCAGCTTGCGCAGGTCCATGGCGCGCAGCGCGCCCACCACCCGGACGACCGAACGGGCCAGTGCCTCGTCGAGGCCCGGCACCTTCAGCCGGACGATTTTCCGCTCCAACTCCTCGTCGGGGAAGCCGATGTGGAGGAAGAGACAGCGACGGCGCAGCGCCTCGGACAGTTCGCGGCTGGCGTTGGAGGTGAGGACGACGAAGGGGCGGCGGGTGGCCGTGACGGTGCCGAGCTCGGGGACCGTCACCTGGAAGTCGCTGAGCACCTCCAGCAGCAGGCCCTCCACCTCGACGTCCGCCTTGTCCGTCTCGTCGATCAGCAGCACCTTCGGGTCGTCGCCGCGGATCGCCGTGAGCAGCGGGCGCGGGAGCAGGAACTCCTCGCTGAAGATGTCCGTGCGCGCCTCGTCCCACGTCTCGTCGCGGCCCGCGCTGATGCGCAGTAGCTGCTTGGCGTGGTTCCACTCGTACAGCGCGCGGGACTCGTCGACGCCCTCGTAGCACTGCAGGCGCACGAGCCGGGCCCCTGCGACCTCGGCGACGGCCTTGGCGAGCTCCGTCTTGCCGACGCCGGCGGGGCCCTCCACCAGCAGTGGCTTGCCGAGCCGGTCGGCGAGGAAGACGGTCGTGGCGACCGCGGGCGAGGCGAGGTAGCCGGTCTCGGCCAGTCGCGTGGCGACGTCGTCGACGGATGTGAACAACGGGGCCTCCAGGTCAGATGCTGCTCCTATCTAAGCGCTTGTTCAGAGCTTGTGTCACGTGGAAAGCCAGCTGGATACCGATCGGTTTTCGAGGGCTCCGACGCGCGGTAACCTCGCCGTATGGCCACAGACAAGGCGTCCACCAAGGACCGGCTCCTCGACGCGGCCGGCGAGCTCTTCTACCGGGAAGGCGTCTCCATCGGAGTGGAGGCGCTGTGCCGGACGGCCGGTGTCTCCAAGCGCTCGATGTACCAGCTCTTCACGAGCAAGGACGAGGTCCTGGCGGCGAGCCTGGAGCGGCGGATCCCGGCGTACGAGGCCCGGCTGGTGGGCGACCCGCAGGACGCTGCCCCACCCCGCGAGTGGATCCTGCACCTGTTCGGGCATCTGGAGGAGGCGTCCACGCTGCCCGACTACCGCGGCTGCCCCTTCCTGGCCGCCCTGGTCGAGCTGAAGGACCCCGAGCACCCGGCGAGCACCGTCGCCCGTACGGTCAAGGAGCGCCTTCAGGCCTCCCTCCGCGACCGGGCCGAGGAGGGTGGCGCACGGGATCCTGAGCTGCTTGCCCGCCAGCTGATGCTGGTCTTCGACGGGGCGAGTGCCCGCGCCGGCGCCCGGATCGAGACGCTGGACGGGCTGACGACCGCCACGGTCACCGCACTGATGGACGCGGCCGGAATGCGGTGAGCGGACGGCCGCCGAAGCGACCGCCCCCCGCTGCTCCCTTTCCGTCACGCCACCGCGACCGCCGCCACCGCCGGAGTCCGCAGCACCCGTCGTGCCGTCACCAGGCTCGTGCCCAGCGTCGCCGCCGTGACGGCGACCTCCTGGCGCCGATGCCGGACACCTCACCCGGCAGCACCTGGTCGGTGCGCACCACGGTGAACGGAACGATTCCCGCCGGCGCCGCCACCGCCCCGAACACCACACCGGGCAGCGTCAGGATCAGCCCCTCGGCACCCATCACACCCAGCACCTGGCCGGGCGCAGCACGTTGTCCTGCTGGAACACAAACCCGATCCGCCCGCGCCGGAACTTCGTCAGCGCCGTCTCGTCACCGCCGGTCAGCTCGGTGCCGTCCACCCGCACGATCCCGCTGTCCGGCCGGTCCAGACCCGCCGCGCAGTGCAGCAGCGTCGTCCTGCCGGAGCCCGAGGGGCCCCTCACGCGGTGAAGGGTCACGGCAGGGTCTGGGGAGCGGCATCCCGCAGCGTGGCAACCGCGCTGTCGTCCGTCCCGTACGTGCTGGGGGCGGTTGGCGACCGATGTGGCCCGGGCCTGTCTCCAGGACAAGGGCCTGCTGAAGTGACGCGCCCGTGACAACCGTCACGGTACTGGTGCGGCGCGCCGTCTTCCCGGCCGTCCCGCGCGGGGGTACAGGTACCTCATGACGGTCGACGGGGGACGCCGCCACACGTGGTGGCAGGGACTACGCGAGTCGGTCGAGGGGGCGGACACCGATCTGCGTCCCGAGGGACTGACCCACATCGTGCCGGCCGGACTCGGCCCGGCCTACGTGAAGTTCGGGGACCTGTACCCCGAACAGCAGCTACAACTACAGCTCTTGTACGGCGCCTCGCAGCGCGCGTTCGAGCGCAACACCCGAGTCGCGGCGCGCGTCACCGTGCAGCGTGTCCTCGGCAACGCGCTGAGGGATCCGCGGCTGGAGGACGCCAAGCCGAGCGACCACCTGGTCGAGTACCTCGACGAGGAGATAGCCGATCTGCGGGGACGGCTCGCGCAGGACAGTGCGACCGCCGTCAGCCGCGGCCTCAACGTCGGTCTGACGCTGGGCTCCGCCGCCAGCCTGGTGCTGCTCCTCGTACCGCTGCTGTGGGGCGTCGGACTGCTCCAGGCGCTCGGTGTGACCCTCAACTGCACCAACCGCTGGCATTTACTGGGCGCGTTCGTGTGCGGCGGGGTCGGCGCGTTCGGGGCGGTGCTCAGTGTGCTGGTCCGGCTGCGGGGCAGCGCCGAGCAGTTGACGAAGCGTCAGAACAGTGCCCGGGACGGACTGATCGTGCCCGGTCAGATGGCCCGCAGCATGCGCCACGAGGGCGTGTACCGGGTGTTCGTCGGGTGGATCCTCGCGCTCGCGGTGTACTTCCTGCTCAGCGGCGGTATCGTGCCCGTCTTCGAGGTACCGGCCACCGCGGCCGAGATCTGCCCGTCCGCCGGGAGCCCCGGATCGGCTGCCAAGGGCACGGAGTTCTGGGGGTTCTGGTGCGCCATAGGCTTTGTCGCCGGCTTCAACGAGCGGTGGGCGTTCGGCATCCTGGGGCGCGAGTCGACGCGTAAGCCGAAGGGCGCCTGACGGTCACGCGTCCGCCACGGAGTCGAACCGCACCTGGTACCGCGGCACACCGAGCGCGTCCGCGTCCACCGAGCGGCGCAGGGCCTCGTGCAGTTTCGCCGGAGTCAGCTCCGCCGCCCGGGCCCGCGCCTTGGCCCGCTTCCAGCCGACCAGTGTCGGCACGGTCGCCGTGTTGTCGAGGATCGTGCGGTGCGGGAAGAGCCCGACCTGCTGGATGACGTACCCGATCCGGCGGCGCAGCCGCACCGGGTCGACCGTCATGACGTCCTCGCCGTTGACGTGGATCTGCCCGGAGGCCGGCTCGATCAGGCGGTTGACCATCATCATGGTCGTCGTCTTGCCGCAGCCGGACGGGCCCGCGAGGGTCACGAGCTCACCCTCGTTCACCTCGAAGCTGAGTCCGTCCACGGCCGTCGTCCCGTCCGGATGCCGCTTGCTGACCTGCTCGAACCGGATCATGTCCGCACGCCAACCGCCCTGCCCGAGGCCGGCCCTCCAGCGTTGGCGAATTGCGGACTCCGTTTTTGAGCGGTTTCAATCCGGCCGATGGAAGCCGATCGGTTCTGTGTGAATCTGCCACATATTTCGCTGCTCAACGGGTGGACACGTTTCGCATCTGCCACTGGCTTCCACCGCCGACCGAGCTGAATCGATACAACTCCGAGCGAGCCGAAGGGACAACGGCATGACCGACGCAGTCGACAGCACAAACGGGACCGGCGACACCCAACTCTTCTCCAAGACAGGCCTGCTCAACGCCGACGCGGTCAACTTCCTCAGCCACTTCCAGGACATGCTGATCGACTCGCAACGCACCTACGGCCAGGACAAGGCCCAGTTCACCTGGATCGCCCCCGGCGCCCGCTACAACCAGCCCATCCCCGCCAGCGGTTGGGCCGACTGCGGTGTCGTCGTCCCCTGGACGGTGTGGCAGATGTCCGGCGACACCACGGTCATCGACCGCAGCTGGCCGGCGATGAAGGCGTACCTGGACTGGATCCGTGAGCGCACCGGCGACACCTACGCCGGACAGGGCGCGATCTTCGGCGACTGGCTGGCCTTCCAGGCGACCAGCACCCAGCTCATCTGCGACGTCTACTACGGCTACAGCGCCCGCCTCATGGCCGACATGGCCCGCGCCACCGGCCGTACCGCGGAGCACCGCGACCCTGCGCCTGCCCACCGCCGACCCCGAGACCGTCCGCGAGGGCCGGACACCCCTGTCGCGCGCGGAGGGCGTCGAGTACGCCGGCTTCACCGACGGCGTCGCCTCGTACCGCCTGCCCTCCGGCCGCTACGCGCTCATGTCCGCGCTCGCCTGACCGCTCACCAGCACCACCTCCAGGGTGCGCGGACCGTGCACCCCCTCGACCCGGTCCAGCTCGATGTCACTGGTCGCCGAAGGACCGGAGATCCAGGTCAACGGCCGGGTCGGGTCGAGGAGTTCGAGCGCTTGCGGCACGGAGGAGACGACCTGCTCCGGCACTCGTACGACACAGATGTGGTGGTCGGGCACGAGGGTGATCCGACGGCGGCCCTGGTCGGGGCTGCCGTCGAGGACGAGGGTGCCGGTCTCGGCGATGGCGAGGGCGCAGGCGGTGACGACGCTGTCGACGCGGTCGAGTTCGTGCGGGGTGCTCCCGGCCCGGTCCTGGACCTGTTCCGCGTCGGCCCTGGCGAGCCAGCGCGCCTGCAGGCCCGACGGCACGAGCACCGTCCTTGCGCCCCGCGCGGCAAGCAGCCCGGCGATCAGATCCGCCAACTCCCCGTCTGCGCACCGGTGCACGACCGCCCGATAGTCCGCGAGGTTCTCGGCGAGCAGATCCACGGTCTGCTCGATGCTGCGCTCCCCGTGCTCCCTCAGATAGGCGCGTTCGATCGGGGCGTCCTCGCCCTGCACGTCGGCCAGCGCGCGCCGTACCCGGCCCAAAATGCGTTCCCTGCTGCTCACTTGGCGCCGTCCTTTCCACCCTGCGTCCGCTTCCACCAGTCCCGGAACGGCTCGGGCGGCACCGCGGGCAGGTCCCGGGTGTCGCTCCACGCCTTGCCGGGACCGGGCAGACTGCGCGGATGCAGGCGCCGGGTCCGCGACGCGAGTCGTTGGCCGGTGCGCAGGACCGCCGGGCGGGCGAAGGCCCAGCCCGCCGCCCGGATGGCCGCGCGTTCGGCGGCGTGCCCCTTCGCCGGCTGCAGCACGACCTTGTTGCCGCGCTGTATGACCTGCCCGCCCTGCACGACCCGCTCCCGCAGATGCACCAGCACCTCGGGGATGTCGATGGCGACCGGGCACACCTCGTAACAGGCGCCGCACAGAGAGGAGGCGTACGGCAGGGAGGCGTCGATCTCGCTTGCCGTGCCCCTCAGTTGGGGGCTGAGGATGGCGCCGATCGGGCCCGGGTAGACCGAGCCGTACGCATGGCCGCCCGCCCGCTCGTACACCGGGCAGACGTTGAGGCACGCGGAGCAGCGGATGCAGCGCAGGGCCTGGCGGCCGACCTCGTCGGCGAGGGTGTCGGTGCGGCCGTTGTCGAGGAGGACGAGGTGGAAGTTCTGCGGCCCGTCCTCGTCCGTGGTGCCCGTCCATGTGCTCGTGTACGGGTTCATGCGCTCGGCGGTGGAGGAGCGGGGGAGGGTCTGCAGGAACACCTCCAGGTCCTGCCAGGTCGGCACGATCTTCTCGATGCCGACGACCGAGATCAGCGTCTCCGGCAGGGTCAGGCACATGCGGCCGTTGCCCTCGGACTCCACGACGACGAGGGTGCCGGTGTCGGCGACCATGAAGTTGGCGCCGGAGATGCCGACTTTGGCGCGCAGGAACTTCTCGCGCAGGTGCAGGCGTGCGGCTTCGGCGAGTTCGGCGGGGGTGTCGGTGAGGCCGTCGGGGGCGGGGCGGCCCCACTCACTCATCTCGCGGGCGAAGATGTCCCGGATCTCGCCGCGGTTGCGATGGATCGCCGGGACCAGGATGTGCGAGGGCCTGTCCCTTCCCAACTGCACGATCAGCTCGGCGAGATCGGTCTCGTAGGCGCGGATGCCCTCCGCCTCCAGGGCCTCGTTGAGCCCGATCTCCTGGGTGGCCATCGACTTGACCTTGACTACCTCCGACTCCCCGGTCGCCTTCACCAGCTCAGCGACGATCCGGTTGGCCTCGTCGGCGTCGGTGGCCCAGTGGACGGTGCCGCCCGCCGCGGTGACCGACTCCTCCAACTGCACGAGGTAGCGGTCGAGGTGACGGAGCGTGTGGTCCTTGATCCGCGCGCCCGCGTCCCGCAGCTGTGCCCAGTCGTCGAGTTCGGCCGCGGCCCTCGCCCGCTTGCCGCGGATGGTGTGCGTGGCGTGGCGCAGATTGCCGCGCAGGGTCTGGTTGTGCACGGCCTCGTGCGCGGCCTTCGGAAAGGCCGGCATGCCTACGAACGTCCCGCTCATACGGCCGGTTCCTCCTCCGTGCTCGCCAGGATCTCGGCGATGTGGACGGGCCGCATCCCGGTCCTGAGCCGGGCCAGGGTCCCGCCGATGTGCATCAGACAGGAGTTGTCGGCCGAGCACAGCACCTCCGCGCCCGTCGACTCGGCGTTGCGCACCTTGTCGGCTCCCATCGCCGCCGAGACATCGGAGTTCTTCACGGCGAAGGTGCCGCCGAAGCCGCAGCACTCGTCGGCGCCCGGCAGCTCGACCAGCTCCAGTCCCTTGACCGCCTGGAGCAACCGCTGGGGCTTGTCGGCGAGACCGAGTCCGCGCAGGCCGTGACAGGCCGGGTGGTAGGTCACCTTGTGCGGGTAGTACGCCCCGACGTCCGTCACCCCCAGCACATCCACCAGGAACTCCGTCAGCTCGTAGGTCTTCGGCACGACGAGCGCGAGGGTGGCCGCGAGGGTGTCCCCGCGCCCTTCCGCCCGCGCCCGCTCGCCCATCCGCGGGTACAGTTCCCGCACCATCGCCCCGCACGACCCGGACGGGGTGACGATCGCCTCGTACCCCCCGAAGACATCGGAGAAATGCCGGGCCAGTGGCTCCGCGCCATGGCGGTAGCCGGTGTTGTAGTGCGCCTGCCCGCAGCAGGTCTGGGCCATCGGGAAGTCGACCTCGACACCGAGCCTGGTCAGCAGCTTCACCACGGCGCGCCCGGTGTCCGGATAGAGCGTGTCGTTGACACAGGTCAGGAACAGAGCGACACGCATCGCGGCTCCTTGTCGTCGATCATCGGATGAGTGCAGGGTAGTGCGGGGTCGCGGCCCGGGGGAGACCCGCTCACCCGTGGGCGAGCCGGGCCTCCGCCTCGCGCCACCGGGCGGCGTCGCCCCGTGGCTCGTACCGGGTCAACGGCTGGGTACGGGTGAGCAGTTGCCGCCCGTCCGCGAGGTCCCGCACCAGTCCGTGCGGCCGGGCCTGGACCAGGACGTTGCCGAGGGCCGCCGCCTCCGTCGGACCCGCCACCACCGGCAGCCCGCAGGCGTCGGCGGTGAGCTGGCAGAGCAGGGCGTTACGGGTGCCGCCCCCGACGACGTACACGACATCGACGGGCCGGTCGGCCAGCCGCTGGGCGTCGGCGACGGCCCTGCGGTGGGCCAGGGCGAGCGAGTCGAGGATGCAGCGCGTGATCTCGGCGGGCGACTCGGGCACCGGCTGACCGGAGTCCCGGCAGGCCTCGGCGATCCGCTCCGGCATCCGGCCCGGCGCGAGGAACGCCGCGCCGCCCGCGTCCACCACCGACCGCAGTGCCGGCGCCTTGGCCGCCTGGAGCAGCAGCCCGCCCAGATCCGGCTCGCCCCAGGCGCGCAGGCACTCCTGGAGCAGCCACAGGCCCATGATGTTGCGCAGGTACCGGACCGTGCCGTCGAGCCCCAGCTCGTTGGTGAAGTTGGCGGCCCGGCTCTCCTCGGTCAGCACCGGAGCCTCCAGCTCCAGACCGGCCAGCGACCAGGTCCCGGTGCAGATGTACGCGAACCGCTCACCGGTGGCGGCCGGGACTGCGGCCACGGCGGAGGCGGTGTCGTGCGAACCGACCGCGGTGACCGGCACCGGCCCGGCCAGCCCCGTCTCCTCCAGCACCTCGGGCCGCAGGAACCCGGCCGGGTCACCGGGCTGCCGCAGCGGGGCGAACAGATCCAGGTCGATGCCGAGCCGGGCGGCGATGTCGTACGACCAGTCGCGGGTGCGGGGATCGATGAGCTGGGTGGTGGAGGCGTTGGTGAGCTCGGTGCCCTGCTCGCCGGTGAGCCAGTACGTCAGCAGATCGGGGATGAGCAACAGGCGCTGCGCACCGGCGAGATGATCGGCCACTAGCTGGTACAGGGTGTTGAAGGGCGCGTACTGGAGTCCGGTGGCCGCGTACAGCTCCTCGGCGGGCACGGTCGCCCACACCTTCTCCGCGACCCCTTCCGTACGGGAGTCGCGGTAGTGCACGGGATTGCCGAGCAGCGTCCCGTCCGCGTCCAGCAGGCCGTAGTCCACGGCCCAGCTGTCGATGCCGACGGAATCGACCTGCCCGACTGTCCTGAGCCCTTCCAGTACGCCCGCGTAGAGCCCGAGGACGTCCCATCGCAGCCCCTCCGGCACCCGCACCGGCCGGTTCGCGAACCGGTGTGCCTCGGTCAGCTCCAGGCTGTCGGGGCCGACGCGGCCGACCATGACACGTCCGCTGGACGCGCCGAGGTCGACCGCGGCGTACGACTTCACGGACCCGCTCACCGCAGGAAGGCGGCCGCGACGCCGGCGTCGACCGGGACGTGCAGTCCCGTGGTGTGCGTCAGGTCCCCGCCGGTGAGGGCGAAGACGGCATTGGCGACATGCTCCGGCAGGACCTCCCGCTTGAGGAGGGTGCGCTGGGCGTAGAACTCACCCAGCTTCTCCTCCTCGACCCCGTACACGGCGGCCCGCTGGGCACCCCACCCACCGGCGAAGATCCCCGAGCCGCGCACCACGCCGTCCGGGTTGACGCCGTTGACGCGGATGCCGTGCTCACCCAACTCGGCGGCGAGCAGCCGGACCTGGTGGGCCTGGTCGGCCTTGGTGGCGGAGTAGGCGATGTTGTTGGGACCGGCGAAGACGGCGTTCTTGGAGGCGATGTAGACGATGTCGCCGCCGAGCTGCTGCGCGATCATCACGCGGGCCGCCTCCCTCGACACCAGGAAGGACCCGCGGGCCATGATGTCGTGCTGCAGGTCCCAGTCCTTGGCCGAAGTCTCCAGCAGTGGCTTGGAGATGGAGATCCCGGCGTTGTTCACCACCAGGTCGACACCGCCGAAGGCGAGCGCGGCGGCCTTGAAGGCGTCGGCGATCTGCTCCTCGGAGGTGACGTCGACGGTCACGGCGACGGCCTTGTCCGGCCCTCCGAGTTCCTCGGCGACGGCGGCGGCGTTCTCACCGTTGAGATCGGCGACGACGACACACGCGCCCTCGGCGACCAGCCGATGCGCGATGGCCTTCCCGATCCCGCTGCCGGCCCCGGTCACCAGCGCGACCCGGGTCGCGAGCGGCTTGGGCTTCGGCATCCGCTGAAGCTTGGCCTCTTCAAGCGCCCAGTACTCGATGCGGAACTTCTCGGACTCCTCGATCGGCGCGTACGACGACACCGCCTCGGCGCCACGCATCACATTGATGGCGTTGACGTAGAACTCACCGGCGACCCGGGCCGTCTGCTTGTCCTTGCCGAAGGAGAACATACCGACACCGGGAACGAGCACGATCGCCGGATCCGCGCCGCGCATCGCGGGGGAGTCGGCCACGGCGTGCCGCTGGTAATAGGCGGCGTACTCCTCGCGGTAGGCGGTGTGCAGTTCCTCCAGCCGCGCGATGGCCTCCTCCAGCGGGGCACTCGGCGGCAGGTCGAGGACGAGCGGCCGGACCTTGGTGCGCAGGAAGTGGTCAGGGCAGGAGGTGCCGAGCGCCGCGAGCCGGGGGTGCGCGGCGCGGGCGAGGAAGTCGAGGACGACCTCGGAGTCGGTGAAGTGCCCCACCTGAGGCTTGTCCTGAGACGCGACGGCACGGATGTACGGCGCGAGAGCCGCGGCCCGCTCCCCGCGCTCGCCGGCGCCGAGAGCCTCGTACCCCTCGATGACGGGCCCGAAGGGCTCCGTTCTCCCCTTCTCCTCCAGGAACGCCTCGGCGGTCCGGATGATGTGCAGCGAGTTCCGCTCGCACTCCTCGGAGGTCTCACCCCAGGCGGTGATCCCGTGCCCACCGAGCACACACCCTATGGCCTGCGGATTGGCGGCCTTCACGGCGGCGATGTCGAGTCCGAGCTGGAACCCGGGCCGCCGCCAGGGCAGCCACACCACGGTGTCGCCGAAGCACTCGGCGGTCAGCTTCTCCCCGTCGGCGGAACAGGCGAGCGCGATTCCGGAATCCGGATGCAGATGATCGACATGAGCGGCCTCGACGAGCCCGTGCATGGCGGTGTCGATGGAGGGCGCGGCGCCCCCCTTGCCGTGCAGACAGTAGTCAAAGGCGGCGACCATCTCGTCCTCGCGCTCGACGCCCGGATACACATCGACGAGCGCCCGCATCCGATCCAGCCGCAACACGGCCAGCCCGCCCTCGGTGAGCGTCCCCAGATCCCCACCGGACCCCTTGACCCACATCAGCTCCACGTCACCCCCCGTGACGGGATCGATGTCGGTTCCCTTGGCGGAGGCGTTGCCGCCGGCGTAGTTGGTGTTACGGGGGTCGGAGCCGAGCCGATGCGAACGGGAGAGGAGAGCGGCGGCTTCGGGATGGATGGCCATGGAACATTCCTTACTTCTTGAGAAAGGGCGAGTGCACTTCCCTGGGGGCGCGGGGAACTGCGCGATCAGCCACACACAACCCGCACCCCGCGACGAACAGAACCGGGCAGACGCTCACGCGCCCCAACCGGCCTGCTCCCCTCCAACCCGCTCAGCAACGATCTTCTCGGCCCACCCGGACCGCGCGTACGCGGCAAGGGGCTCGGGGTCCAACCCCATCTCCTCCCGCACCTCACGAAGAAGCGGCCGCACATCGGTGTTGTACGCGTCCATGACCACGGCATTCGCTCCGAGCACGTCCCCGGAAGCCTGCGCCTCGGCAAGAGAGACGCGATCCACCAGGAGCGCCTTCGCCGTCGCCTCCTGCACATTCATCACCGACCGGATGATCGCCGGAATCTTCGCCTCGATGTTGTGACACTGATCGAGCATGAACGCGACCTCGGAGGTGAACCCCCCACCCCGGACCACCTCGTACATGATCCGGAACAACTGGAAGGGATCGGCGGCCCCGACCATCAGATCGTCGTCGGCGTAGAACCGCGAGTTGAAGTCGAATCCACCGAGCTTCCCCTCCCGCAGCAGCGTGGCGACGATGAACTCGATGTTGGTACCAGGCGCATGGTGTCCGGTGTCGACGACAACCTGGGCCTTCGGCCCGAGCTTGAGGCAGTGCGCGTACGCCGTCCCCCAGTCCGGAACGTCCGTCGTGTAGAAGGCCGGCTCGAAGAACTTGTACTCCAGCAGCATCCGCTGCCCGTCCCCGAGCCGCTCGTACACCTCGGCCAGCCCCTCGGCCAGCCGGTCCTGCCGTGCACGGATGTCGTCCTGCCCGGGATAGTTCGTCCCGTCGGCGAACCACAGCTTCAGATCGGCGGAGCCGGTCGCGTCCATGATGTCGACGCACTCCAGCAGATGATCGACGGCCTTACGGCGCACTTCCGCCTCGGGATGGCAGATGCTGCCGAGCTTGTAGTCGTCGTCCTGGAAGGTGTTGGAGTTGATCGCACCCAGCTTCACCCCCCGCTCCTCGGCGAACCTGGCGAGAGCCGCGTAGTCCTCGACCTTGTCCCACGGGATGTGCAGAGCCACCGTCGGCGCCACCCCCGTGAACGCGTGCACTTGCGCCGCGTCCTGAAGTTTCTCCTGCGGTGTCCGCGGCACCCCCTGCTGGGCGAACACCTTGAACCGGGTCCCCGAGTTCCCGTACGCCCACGACGGCGTCTCGACGGCCTGGGTCTTGAGCGCGGCCTTCACCGCTGCGAGGTCGGTCACTTAGGGCTCCTGTGACGTCGGGGCGGAAAGTCTTCAGAAACGCATCACTGTGAAACGATTCAAGACGGGAAGCTATGAGCCCCCCGAAGGGGTGTCAAGCCCCAAGCTCAAGGCTGTTGCTCGTGACCCCGCCGTGACCTTCGTTCATCGAAACTTTTTCGATACGGACCCATTGACGTGACATGGGCGGCGTGCCTAACGTCCCGGCAACCAAGTTGAAACCTTTCACGACGTCGCGAGGGCCGTCCCGCCGACGTCGTCGAGGAGCCCCCATGACCCACCCGTCCACCACGGGTCCGGCCCCGGTTCTTGCGCTGAGGGACGTTTCGAAGTCCTTCGGCGCGGTCCGCGCCCTGCGGGACGTCTCCCTGGAGCTGTTCCCCGGGGAGGTGCACGCCCTCGCCGGAGAGAACGGCGCGGGCAAGTCGACCCTCATCAAAACGCTCGCCGGAGTGCACCGGCCGGACGCCGGCCACGTGCTGCTCGACGGCGCGCCCACCGTCTTCCACGGCCCCGGCGACGCCCGGGACGCCGGCATCGCCGTGATCTACCAGGAGCCGACCCTCTTCCCGGACCTGTCGATCGCCGAGAACATCTTCATGGGCCGCCGGCCCCGCCGCGCGCTCGGCCGGATCGACCACAAGGCCACCCACGCCGCCACCCTGGCTCTCATGGAGCGCCTCGGCGTCGAACTCGATCCCGACCGCCCGGCGCGCGGTCTGTCCATCGCCGACCAGCAGATCGTCGAGATCGCCAAGGCGCTCTCCTTCGACGCCCGGGTCCTGATCATGGACGAGCCGACCGCCGCCCTCACCGGCAGCGAGGTCGCCCGTCTCTTCGGCGTCGTGCGCACCCTGCGCGAACAGGGCGCCGCCGTGCTCTTCATCTCACACCGGCTGGAGGAGATCTTCCAGATCTGCCAGCGGGTCACCACCCTGCGCGACGGCGCCTGGATCGCCGGCGAGCCGATCGACGGCATGACCGAGGACGACCTGGTCCGCCGCATGGTCGGCCGCGACCTCGACGAGCTCTACCCCAAGCAGGACGTCGAACCGGGCGAGGTCGCCCTCAGCGTCCGCCGCCTCACCCGCGAGGGCGTCTTCACCGACGTCTCCTTCGACGTGCGGCGCGGTGAGATCGTCGGCCTCGCCGGGCTGGTCGGCGCGGGCCGCACCGAGGTCGCGCGGGCCGTGTTCGGCATCGACCGCTGGGACGCCGGCGAGGTGTCCGTGGGAGGCAAGGCCCTGGTCAACGGCGCCCCCTCCACCGCCATGGCCTCCGGGCTCGCCCTCGTCCCCGAGGACCGGCGCGCCCAGGGCCTGGTGATGGACATGTCCATCGAGCGCAATATCGGGCTCACCGGGCTGCGTACGACCGTGAAGGCCGGGCTGATGGACCGCGGCGCCGAGCGCAGCCGTTCCCTCGACTGGGCCGTCAAGCTCCAGGTCAAGTACGCCCGGATCGCCGACACCGTGAACACCCTCTCCGGCGGCAACCAGCAGAAGGTCGTCCTCGCCAAGTGGCTCGCCACCGGCCCCAAGGTGCTCATCGTCGACGAGCCGACCCGTGGCATCGACGTCGGCACCAAGGCCGAGGTCCACCGGCTGCTCTCCCAGCTCGCCGCCGACGGGGTCGCCGTCCTGATGATCTCCTCCGACCTGCCCGAGATCCTCGGCATGGCCGACCGCGTGCTGGTGATGCACGAGGGCCGGCTCACCGCCGAGATCGCACGCTCCGAAGCCACCGAGGAAACCGTGATGGCCGCAGCCACGGGGAGGGCCGCCGCATGACGGTGACCACCCCTCAGCAAGCCCCCGTCGCTGAGGTGCCCAAGTCCAGTGGCACCCGGCTCGTCGACCGCGTCTTCAAGATGCGCGAACTGGCCATCCTGCTCGTCTTCCTGGTGATGATCGCCGTCACCCAGGCGGGCAACAGCGAGTTCCTCACCGAACAGGGCATCAAGGACCTGCTGCTCAACGCGACCATCCTGGTGCTGGTCGCCGTCGGCCAGTCCCTGGTCGTCATCACCCGCAATGTCGACCTGTCGGTCGGCTCGACGCTCGGCATCAGCGCCTTCGCCGCCGGTACGTATCTCCAGGGCGGCGGCAACCCCGTCGTGGCCGTGGTTCTCGCGGTCCTGATGGGTATCGGCTTCGGCCTGCTCAACGGCCTGCTGGTCAGCCTCGGCCAGGTGCCCGCGCTCGTCGTCACGCTCGGCACGCTGTACATCATCCGCGGCATCGACTCGATCTGGGTCGGCTCCCGGCAGATCACCGCGGCCGACCTCCCGGACGGCTTCGTCGACTTCGGCTCCGGCGGCATCTCCGCGGTGCCCTGGCCGGCGATGATCGCGCTGGCGGTGCTGGTGGCCACCGCGTACTACCTCAAGCACTACGGCAGCGGGCGCGAGCTGTACGCGCTCGGCTCCAATCCGGAGGCCGCCCGCCTCGCCGGCATCCCGGTCCGCAAGCGGATCCTCGCCGCGTACACCTTCTGCGGGGCGCTGGCCGGCCTCGCCGGCGCGATGTACCTCGCCCGGTTCGGCAACGTCGACTCCGGTACCGGCAACGGCTACGAGCTCACCGTCGTCAGCGCGGTCGTGGTCGGCGGTGTCGTCTTCACCGGCGGCTCCGGCAGCGTCTACGGCGCCGCCCTCGGCGCGATGCTGCTGACCTCCATCAACAGCGTGCTGCCCGCCCTCGGCGTCAGCTCGGTGTGGGTGCTCGCCATCAACGGCATCCTGCTCATCCTCGCCATCGCGGTCGACCGGGTCGTCGCGCTGCGCGTGGCCTCGGCCCTGAAGAAGAGGAACGCCCGCCATGCCTGACTCCCTGACGCGCGCGGTCCGCTGGGACACGGTGGTGGGCGCCCTTCTGATCGTCGTGCTCCTGCTGTCCTTCGGATTCGTCGACGGTTTCGGAAACTCGCTCAATCTGTCGTTCCTGATCGGGAACACCCTTCCGATCGCGTTGATCGCCCTGCCGATGACGCTGTTGGTCGTCTCGGGCGAGATCGATCTTTCGGTCGCCTCCACCGCCGGTCTCTCGGGCGCCGTGATGGGCGTCCTGTGGAACCAGGGCATGACGATCGAAGCGATCATTCCGATCTGTCTGCTGCTCGGTGTGGTGTGCGGACTGATCAACGGTCTGCTGGTGACCAAGCTGGGACTGCCGTCCCTCGCCGTCACCATCGGCACCCTCGCCGCCTACCGGGGCATCGCACAGATCGTGCTCGGCTCCGACGCGGTGACCGACTTCCCCACCCCGTACCTGGAGTTCGCTTCCGGACGGATCGGCGACACCTTCATCCCGTCCGCCTTCCTGCCCTTCCTGGTACTGCTGGCCATCGCGGTGGTCGCCCTGCACGCCACCCCGTTCGGGCGGTCGCTGTTCGCGATCGGCGCCAGCGAGGAGGCCGCGCGATTCGCCGGCATCCGCGTCAAGCGCCAGAAGCTGATCCTGTTCACGCTGACCGGCCTGATGGCCTCCCTCACCGGCATCTTCTGGGCCCTGCACTTCGCCAGCGCCCGCTACGACAACGCCACGGGACTCGAACTCTCCGTCGTCGCGGCGGTGCTGCTCGGCGGCATCGACTTCGACGGGGGCAAGGGAACGCTCGGCGGCGCGATCGCCGGTGTCTTCCTGCTCGGCGCGCTCCAGAACGTGATGAGCCTCCAGGACGTCTCCGCCCAGTCGCAGATCCTCGTCACCGGTGTGCTGCTCGTGCTCTCCGTGCTCGGCCCCCGGGTCGCACGGCAGATCGCCGTCGCCCGCGCCGGACGCAGGGCAGCAGCCCCGGCGCCGGCGTCCAAGGCCCCCACCCCCACCTCGTAAACCCTCCGCTCACCCCAGCCTCCCGTAAGGAAGAGCCGTCATGCGCAAGTCATCCCTCCGTCGTTCCTGCGCGGCACTCGCCGCCGCCACCTCCCTCGCCCTGGCCCTCACCGCCTGTGGCGGCACCACCAAGGACGATGTCGCCAACGAGGACGCCTCCGCCGCCACCGCCGGCAAGGCCGACCCCAACGCCGAACTCAAGAAGGGGCTGACCGTCGGCTTCCTGCCCAAGCAGGTCAACAACCCCTACTTCACCTCCGCCGACAAGGGCGGCGAGGCGGCCCTCAAGGAGCTCGGGTCCAGCTACAAGGAGGTCGGCCCGTCCAGCGCCACCGACACCGCCGGGCAGGTCAGTTACGTCAACACGCTCACCCAGCAGCAGGTCGACGCCATGGCCGTCTCGGCGCAGGACCCCGGCGCCCTGTGCACCGCGCTCAAGCAGGCCATGAAGAACGACATCAAGGTCGTCACCTACGACTCCGACACCAAGGCCGACTGCCGCAACGCCTTCGTCTCGCAGGCCTCCGCCGAGGACCTCGGCCGCACCGAGGTGCAGCTGCTCGCCGAACAGATCGGCTACAAGGGCGAGATCGCGATCCTGTCCGCCGCACAGACCGCGACCAACCAGAACACCTGGATCGAGTTCATGAAGGACGAGCTCAAGGATCCCAAGTACAAGGACATGAAGCTGGTCAAGGTCGCCTACGGCAACGACGACGCCCAGGCGTCCTTCCAGCAGACCCAGGGCCTGCTCCAGGAGTACCCGAACCTGAAGGGGATCATCTCCCCGACGACCGTCGGCATCAAGGCCGCCGCCCAGTACCTGTCCGGCTCGAAGTACAAGGGCAAGGTCAAGCTGACCGGCCTCGGCACGCCGAACGACATGCGCAAGTACGTCAAGAACGGCACCGTCGACGCCTTCGAGCTGTGGGACCCGGCGAAGCTCGGCGAGCTGGCCGCCCGTACCGCCGTCGCGCTGGTGTCCGGGCAGATCACCGGCAAGGAGGGCGAGACCTTCACCGCCGGTGACATGGGCGAGTACACGATCGGCAAGGACGGCGTGATCAGCCTCGGCAAGCCGACCGTGTTCAACAAGGACAACATCGACCAGTTCAACTTCTGATCACCAGGGGGCTGTTGATGCAACGTGTGTGCTTTCTGCTGAAGGTCCGGGCGGACCGCCTCGACGAGTACCGCGAGCGGCACGCCGCCGTATGGCCGGAGATGCTCGACGCGCTCTCGGCCACCGGCTGGCACAACTACTCGCTCTTCCTGCGTGAAGACGGCCTGCTGGTCGGCTACTTGGAGACCGAGGACTTCGCCGCCGCCCAGGCCGGCATGGAGGCCACCGAGGTCAACGCCCGCTGGCAGGCGGAGATGGCGCCGTTCTTCGAGTCGCTGGACGGCGCCCGACCCGACGAAGCGATGAAACCCCTCACCGAAGTCTTCCATCTAGCCTGAGCCGGAGTTGCTTTCATGAGAAGACGCACTGTGCTGACCACCGCGCTGCTGGCCGCGGTGGCCACCCCGGGCACGGCGCGGGCCGCCGACCCCGGCCCCTCCGTCACCCTGACCGGTACCACCACGCTCGACACCCAGGCCATCTTCTTCGTCTCCTACGACGGCCTGGTCAACAACAACTCGTTCCAGAAGAACGGCCTGTTGACCTACAAGGGCTACCAGTACGCCGTCTGGTACACCGCCGACCGCAACGCCGTCGTCGGCCGGCGCGCGCTCGGCGCGAGCACCTGGTCCACCGTCAAGGTCGGCCACACGCTCCGGTACAACGACTCGCACAACGTGATCTCCATGGGCGTCTCCCGCATCGACGGCCGCCTGCACCTGAACATGGACTCGCACAGCGACGGCTTCACCTACGTCAAGTCGGTGGCCGGCCTGATGGACAACCCGGCCGGTCTCTCCTGGACCGCCGACCGCTTCGGCGCACCCCAGTCCACGCTGGACGGCCTCACGCTGACCAGCCAGTTCACCTACCCCCAGTTCATCGCCACCCCCGAGGGCCGCCTCCAGCTCAGCTACCGGGTCGCCGTCTCCGGCAACGGCCGCAACGCCCTCGCCGAGTACGACGGCACCAAGTGGACCGCGCTCGGGGAGTGGACCAGCTCGACGGGCACGTACACCAGCGAGCGCGGCTCCTCGACCGCCCGCAACATGTACCTGCACGGCATCGACTACGACCGGGACGGCCGGCTGCACTCCTTCTTCACCTGGCGCGAGCAGAACAACGCCGTGATGTGCAACGGCGGCGGCATCACCAACCACGACACCGGCTACGTCTACTCCGACGACCGCGGCCGCACCTGGCGCAACAACGCCGGCACGGTCGTCGGCACCACCGGCGGCTCCGACAAGGTCGCCGTCACCGACGCCGGGCTCGTCGTGGACCCGCTGAACCCGGACCACTCCCTGATGAACCAGGAGAGCCAGTTCACCGACTCCGCCGGCCTGCCGCACGCGATCATCAGCTATGTCCCCGGCCGCTTCGGCCAGTGCACGACGAACTACGTCGCCGACCGCACCGCCAACGGACGCGCCTTCCACGTCCGCAAGAACGCCTCGGGCACCTGGCAGAAGACCGAGATCCCGGTCCCCCTCAGTTCCAGCCAGCGCACCAAACTGGTCCTGGACAAGTACGACAACGCGTACGCGATCCTCCCGTTCGGCCGGATCGCCGGCGCCTCCAGGGCGTCCGGGTACACCGACTGGACGCTGCTGTACGACGGGGCCGGGCTGAACGCCTTCGGCGAGGTCGTCATCGACGAGACGCGGATCGCGCAGGATGACGTCCTGTCGGTGATGTACCAGGTGAAGTCCAGCGGTACGACACCCTCCGCGCTCCGTGTCGTCGACTTCCGGCTCCCTGTCTGACCGATGCCGTCCAAGGGCGGCATGACGGTAATGTGAAGGCCCGCCCGCCGCCCCTCGTTCACCCGGAGGTTCCTGCCTGATGGCCCAGTCGGTGGGTATCAAGGACGTCGCCCGCGCCGCCGGAGTCTCCGTCGGCACGGTCTCGAACGTCATCAACCGTCCGGACTCGGTCGCCACCGAGACCCGGGCCCGGGTGCTGTCGGCGATCGACCGGCTGGGCTACGTCCGCAGCGAGTCCGCGCGCCAGCTGCGCGCGGGCCGCAGCCGGATCATGGGGCTGCTCGTCCTCGACATGGGCAACCCCTTCTTCGTGGACGTCGCGCGCGGCGCCGAGCGGGCCGCGCGCGAGGCCGGACTCGGCGTGATGGTCTGCAACAGCGCGCAGAACGCGTCCGAGGAGGCCGAGTACCTCTCCCTCTTCGCCGAGCAGCGGGTGCGCGGAGTGCTGCTCACCCCCGCCGACGCCACCGGGCGCAACATCGAGACGTTCCGGCGGCACAACATCCCCTTCGTCCTCGTCGACCGGGTCGCCGAGGGCACCACCGAGTGCTCGGTCTCCGTCGACGACGTCGCGGGCGGCGCGCTGGCCGTACGCCACCTCGTCGACGCCGGGCACCGCTCCATCGCCTACGTCAGCGGACCGCCCAGCCTCAACCAGGTCCGCGACCGCCGCACCGGTGCGCTGTCCGCGCTCGCCGAGGCGGGTCTCGGCCCCGAGGTGATGCGCGAACTGCCCAGCGAGCGGCTCGACGTCGCCGCGGGCCGGGACGCCGGGGCCCGCCTGCTCGGCCTCGCCGACCGACCCACCGCCGTCTTCTGCGCCAACGACCTGCTCGCCCTCGGCGTCCTGCAGGCGATGTACGCGGCCGGCGTCAGCGTCCCCGACGACCTCGCCATCGTCGGCTACGACGACATCGAGTTCGCCGCCGCCGCGGCCGTCCCCCTCACCTCGGTCCGCCAGCCCGCCGTCACCATGGGCGCCCTCGCCGCGGACCTGCTGCTGGAGGAGACCGAGGGCGAGGGCGGCGCGCGCGGCCACGAGCACCGGCGCGTGGTGCTCCAGCCCGAGCTGGTGGTGCGGCGCTCCAGCCTGTCCGCCCGCTGATCCGGCGTTCAGTACGATTTCATGATCCCGGGGATCGGATATCGGACGGACATGTGCTGAACTGGGACGCGCCCGACCATCCGTCCGTCCCGGGAGCCCTGTTGACCGCGACCTACCGCCAGCCCGGCGTCGTCCTCACCGACCGCCGCTTCACCGTGCCCCTCGACCACGACGACCCGGCGGGGGAGACCATCGAGCTCTACGCCCGCGAGGTCGTCGCCGGTGACAAGGCCGGGCAGAACCTGCCGTGGCTGCTCTACCTCCAGGGCGGACCCGGCTTCGGGGCGAACCGGTTCGTCGGCCGGGAAGCCTGGCTGAAGCGGGCGCTGACGGAGTACCGGGTGCTGCTCCTGGACCAGCGCGGCACCGGTGCCTCCACCCCGGCCAACCGCCAGACGCTCCCGCTGCGCGGCGGCCCCGCCGAACAGGCCGGCTACCTCGCGCACTTCCGCGCCGACTCCATCGTCCGCGACTGCGAGGCCATCCGACGCCAGGTCACCGGCGGCGCACCCTGGACCGTCCTCGGCCAGAGCTTCGGCGGCTTCTGCACCGTCACCTATCTGTCCCGCGCGCCCGAGGGCCTGAGCTCCGCCCTCATCACCGGCGGACTGCCGTCCCTCGACGCGACCGCCGACGACGTCTACCGGGCCGCCTACCCGCGCATCGAACGCAAGGTCGCCGCCCACTACGCCCGTTACCCGCAGGACGTCGAGCGGGCCCGGCGGATCGCCGAGCACCTGCTGCAGCACGACGTCGTCCTGCCGAACGGCTACCGGTTCACCGTCGAGGCCTTCCAGTCCCTGGGCATCCTCCTCGGCCGCGGGGACGGCAGCCACCGGCTGCACTTCCTCCTGGAGGACGCCTTCGTCCGCACCCCGCGGGGCACCGCCCTCGCGGACTCCTTCCAGGAGGAGGTCCAGGGGCTGCTGTCGTATGCGGGCCATCCCCTGTACGCGCTGCTGCACGAGGCGATCTACGGCCAGGACCCGGGCGGCACGGACTGGGCCGCGGAACGGGTGCGCGGCGAGTTCCCGCAGTTCGACGCCGCCAAGACCCTGGCCGGGGACGGTCCGCTGCTGTTCACCGGCGAGTCCGTGCACCCCTGGATGTTCGACAACGACCCCGCCCTGCGCCCGTTGCGCGAGACCGCGGAGGACCTGGCCCGCAACCGGGGCTGGCTGCCCCTGTACGACCCCGACCGGCTCGCCGCCAACGAGGTCCCGGTCGCCGCGGCCGTCTACCACGACGACATGTACGTCGACACCGCCCACTCCCTGCGGACCGCCCGCGCCATCCGTGGTCTGCGCACCTGGGTCACCGACGAGTTCGAGCACGACGGAGTGCGCGCCGGCGGCCCCCGGGTACTGGACCGTCTGCTGGCGCTGGCGCGCGACGAGGTGTGACAGCGGGGCTGATCTGCGGGCATGACCGATCAGTTGATCACGCAGCTCCGGCCCATGCCCGAGGACTGGCAGCGCGCCCTCGCCGTCGTGGCACACCCCGACGACCTGGAGTACGGGTGCTCGGCGGCCGTCGCCGCGTGGACCGACCGGGGCCGGGAGATCGCCTACGTCCTGGCGTCCCGGGGCGCGGCCGGCATCGACACCCGTTCGAGGTGTTCGGCCGATGACGACCGAGGGGCTGATACTGGCCGAGCGGTTCGAGGAGCACCGCGACCATCTGAACGCCGTGGCCTACCGCATGCTCGGCTCGCTCGCCGAGGCGGAGGACGCCGTCCAGGAGGCCTGGCTGAAACTGAGCCGCAGCGACACCGAGGACGTCCGCAACCTCGGCGGCTGGCTGACCAGTTCGTCCTGGTCAACGGCGAGCTCGGCATGCTCAACGCGCCCGACGGACAGCTGCTGTCGATCACCGGGCTCACCATCGCCGACGGCCGTATCACCGGTATGTACATCCTGGCCGACCCCGAGCGGCTGGCCCGGCTGGACCTGCCTGACCTGGGGGGCTGAGCGGCGGACGGTCGCCCGTAGGCTGGTCGGTATGCGAGTCCTCACCCTCGACCCGGCCGACCTGCGCGGCGACTGCGCGAACTGCTTCGGGCTGTGCTGCGTCGCCCTGCCCTTCGCCGCGTCCGCCGACTTCGCGGTCGACAAGCGGGCCGGGACGCCCTGCCGCAACCTCCAGGACGATCACCGCTGCGGCATCCACGCGCGGCTGCGGCAGCGGGGCTTCACGGGCTGCACCGTCTACGACTGCTTCGGCGCCGGACAGCGGGTCTCGCAGGTCACCTTCGGCGGCCAGGACTGGCGTACCGGATCCGCCGAGGACGCCCGGCGCATGTTCGACGTGTTCCCGGTCGTCCGTCAGCTGCACGAACTCCTCTGGTACCTCACCGAGGCCCTCACCCTGCCCGCGGCCCGGCCTGTCCACGCCGATCTGCGCCGGCTCCTGAAGAAGACCGAGGAGCTTGCCGCGGGAAGCCCGCAGGAGCTGGCCCGGCTGGACGTGGGCGCGCACCGGCAGGAGGTGGGTGCGGTCCTGATGCAGGCCAGCGAGCTGACGCGGGCGGGTCTGCGCGGCCGCCGGAAGGACAGAAGGGGCGCCGACCTGATGGGCGCCCGCCTCAAGGGCGCCGACCTGCGAGGCATCAGCCTTCGCGGCGCGTATCTGATCGCCGCCGACCTGACGGGCGCGGACCTGCGCGGCGCGGACCTCCTGGGCGCCGACCTGCGCGACGCCGACCTCACGGACACGGACCTGACGGACGCCTTCTTCCTGACCCAGCCGCAGCTGAACGCGGCCCGGGGGAGCGAGAAGACCAGGCTGCCGGGATCGCTGGCGCGGCCCACACATTGGGCGGCGCGCGCCTGAGGGCGATCCGGTGGAGCAGGTCGGGGGCGGCGTGGGGGAGCAGGCTGCCGGGTTCGGTGGCGCGGTCCACGGATTGGGTGGCGCGCGTTGGTGGGCGATCCGGTGGAGCAGGTCGGGGGCGGCGTGGGGGAGCAGGCTGCCGGGTTCGGTGGCGCGGTCCACGGATTGGGTGGCGCGCGTTGGTGGGCGATCCGGTGGAGCAGGGTGCGGGCGGCGCGGGGGCCGCGCCATTCACGCCGGCGTGGCGAGTGGCGTCGCTCCGACGCTGCCGCGCCGAGCCCCTCGCTCCGACGCCGCTCGCCGATCCGGCCCGGCGCTGCGCAGCGCGAGTCAGTCCCCAGCCTCGCCCACGGGGCACCGCTGCTGCGAGCCGACCTCGGCAGCAGCGCGGCGCTCCAGCCCCATGCGCAGCCCCTCCGGCATCAGCGTCAGCCGCTCCGTCACGCGCAGTCGGTAGGCGGGGTCCGTCAGGAGCGCGTAGCGGCGTAGCAGCAGGCCGAGGACGAGCGTGGCCTCGTGCAGGGCGAACTGGCGGCCGATGCAGGCCCGTGCCCCGGTGCCCCATGGCTTGAAGGTGTGCGGAGGGCGGGACCGTACCGCCTTCGGCTCGAAGCGGTCCGGGTCGAAGCGCTCGGCGTCGGCGCCCCAGACCTCCGGGTCCCGGTGCAGCATCGGGGTGAGCACCAGCGCCCAGGCGCCCCGCCGCATCGGATGCTCCCCGGCCAGCACCGTGTCCTCGCGGGCCTCCCGCGCGAAGGCGGGCGCGGTCGGCCACAGGCGCAGGGACTCGTCCAGGACCCGGCGTACGTACCGCAGCTTGGCCACCTGCTCGTAGCCGGGCAGGTCCGCCTCGCCCCAGACGCGGTCCACCTCGGCGCGGGCGCGGGCGGCGACGTCCGGGTGCCGGGCGAGGTAGTACAGGGCGAAGGACAGCGCGCCGGAAGTCGTCTCGTGGCCGGCCACCAGGAAGGTGATGACCTGGCGGCGGACGTTCTCGGCCGAGAGCCGCTCCCCGGTCTCCGGGTGGGCCGTCTCCAGCATCCGGTCGAGCAGGTCGCCGTCCCCGCTCGTCGTACGGCGGGCCCGGACCAGGTCGTCGACCGTGTGGTTGAGATAGGCGATGTCCGCTTCGTTGCGCCGGGCGGACCTGCGGAGCAGGAACGGCGCGGGCACGGTGTTCAGCCGCTGCGCGTGGGCGAGCGTGCCGACCATCGCCGTGACGAACGGATGCGGCCGGGACCGTTCGAAGGAGCCGAAGTCGTGGCCGAAACCGGTGCGCGCGATGGTCTCCAGGGTCAGCTTGGTCATGTCGCCGGGCACGTCCACCGTCCGGCCGGCCCCGGCCGCCCGGTCCCAGTGGTCGGTCAGCCGCCCGGCCACGTCCAGCATCATCGAGTGATAGCCCTCCATGGCCTCCCGGTTGAACCCCGGGGCCAGGACGTCGTGCGCGAGCTGCCAGTTGGGCTCGTGGTTGTACGCCGTGAACAGCGCGTCCCCGACGACCGGCCGCAGATTGGCGATGCCGAGGCCGACGTGCTTGGCGAACCGTGTCTCGTCCGCCAGGTCGGCGGTGAGGTCCGCGCCCCACACGAACACGAACTCCTTGCCGAACGCCTTGCGCCGGAAGATCGGCCCCAGCCGGCGCGCGTACCGCACGGAGTCCTGCAGCGGTCTGGTCCGGCTCGCGCCCAGGACGTCGCCGAGCAGCGGGAGCCGGTGGGGCGGGTGCGGGATGCGGTGCAGCTCGGGCCAGCCCTGCTCGGCACTGCGGAACCCCTTGGGCAGCGCGGACCTCGTCGTCTCGGCCATGACGCGATCTCCCTTGATCCTGCGGCAGGTTGAGTCTGTTGTACGTGGGTTCAATAGTGCCGCTTCAGTCTGGTCCGGTTGTTGAACCGGCGTCAAGTAAGGTGCGGACATGAGCGCGAACCAGGGCGAGCGCACCCGCCGTCGGCTCAGCACCGAGGAGCGCCGGGAGCAACTCCTCGCCGTCGGCGCGCGGCTGTTCTCGGAGAGCCCGTACGACGAGGTGTGGATCGAGCAGGTCGCCGGGATCGCCGGGGTCTCGCGCGGGCTGCTGTACCACTACTTCCCGACCAAGCGGGACTTCTTCGCCGCCGTGGTGGACCGCGAGAGCGCGCGCATGCTGAAGATGACGGCCGCCGTGCCCGGCATCCCGGTGCGTGAACAGCTCACCGCGCACCTCGACACATATCTCGCGTACGTCGAGGAGCACGCGCACGGCTTCCGCGCCTTCCATCGCGCCGAGGCCTCCGGCGACCGGGCCGTGCGCAAGGTCTACCGGCGGGCCCTGGCCGCACAGGAGAAGCAGATCCTCGCGGCGGTGGCGGTGGACCCCGAGTTCGGCCCGGTCTTCGAGCGGCGCCCCGACATCCGGTTCGCGGTGCGGGGCTGGCTGGCGTTCACCACCGCTGTCTGCCTGGAGTGGCTGCGGGGCTCGGAGGAGTTGACCCGGGATGAGGTGCGCGACCTGTGCGCCCGCGCCCTGTTGGGTGTCATCGCTCCCTGAACGCGTCCCGTGACGCCGCGCACGATCGCGGCTGGTGGTTGGCGTGCGCCCCGATCTTCGATAGGTTAGGCAAGGCTTACCTAAGGAGGTTCGGGAATGGGTGACAGCCAGAACTGGACGGCCACGCCTGCCGCGGCGGAACGCGCCCGGTCGGTGCTCGCCACGGCGTGGTCCTGCGCGGTGACCGCGGAGGGCAGCCGGGAGGAGTTCGTCGGCGCGCACACCGTCGCCGACGACGGCCGGGTGCTGCTGCAGGTGCCCGAGGACAGCGCCCTGGTCACGGCCGCGATCTGCGCGCCGCGCGGAGAGCCGTCCGCGGTGCTGGAGTTCGCCGACGTCGCGCCCGTCCCCGTACGCAACCGTATCCGGGCCCGGCTGTGGATCGCCGGCTGGTTCGGCGCCGAGGAGGGCCACCTCGCCTTCCGGGCGACCCGTGTGGTGCTGCGGGAGCCGAGCGGTGCCGTCGTCGTCGACCTCGACGAGTTCGCCGCCGCCGCGCCCGACCCGCTGGCCACGGCCGAGGCCCGGCTGCTGACCCACCTCGCCGACTGCCACTCCGACGCGGTCGAACGGCTCACCCGGCTCGTCGAGCCCGAGAGCCTGCACGGCGTGGTCCGCGTCCAGCCCCTCGCCGTCGACCGGCACGGACTGACGCTGCGCATCGAGCGCACCCGCGCCCACGGCGACGTACGACTGCCCTTCCACCGCCCCGCCGACGACGTCGCCCAGCTCACCGAGCGCATGCATGTGCTGCTCGGACAGGCGAGCGCCGCGTCCTGCCCGCGGGCGCTACAGCGGCAGCGCACAGACGGCGACGGGTGACGCGAACGGCTCGCCCGCGAGCCGCAGTTCACCGCTGTCCTCGTCGACGTGGAAGACGCTCACGGTGCTCGACCGCTGGTTCGCCGCGAACAGCGGCCCGCCGTCCGGCGCGAGGGCGATCTGGCGCGGGAAGTCCCCGGCCACCGGCACAGTTCCCAGCAGCCTGAGCCGGGCCCCGTCCGCCTCCACCGCATACCGGGAGAGGCTGTTGTGGCCCCGGTTGGCGAGAAAGGCGTACCGCCCGTTCGGCGTCACCACGAGCTGCGCCGGGTAGTTGGTGCCCGAGCCGGTGCCCGTGGACTGCGCGTCGCCGACGGTGATACCGCCGGTTCCGGGGTCGTAGGCGCAGACGGCGACGGTGTTGTCGACCTCGTTGGCGAGATACGCGTACCGGCCGCCGGGATGGAAGGTCAGCTGGCGCGGCCCCGCGCCCGGGCGGGTCTGTGCCCGGGAGACCTCGGCGAGCGTGCCCTTCGACTCGTCGAGGCGGTAGGTGTACACCGTGTCCGTGCCCAGGTCGACGGCGAGGACATGGCCGCCGTCGGGGCTCGTGACGATCTGGTGGGCGTGCGGTCCGTCCTGGCCCGGGCCCGGCGCCGGACTGGAGTGGGTGACCAGGTCGGTGCGCTCCCCGAGCGCACCCGAGGTGTCGACGGGGTGCACGGCCACACTGCCGGTGCCGTAGTTCGCGCTGAACAGAAAGCGCCCGCCCGGATGCACCGACAGGTGGCACGGGGCCGCCCCGCCCGTGCTCCGGCTGCCCAGGACCCTGCGGTCGGACCGCCGGACCGCGGTCACGGCACCGTCCTTCCGCTCGTTCACGGCGTACAGCGTGCGGCCGTTCGGATGCAGCGCGAGATACGACGGGTCGGCGATGCCCGCGATGGTTCCCTCGCCGGTGATCCGGCCCGTGGCGGAGTCGTACGAGGCGACACCGATGCCCTTGCCGCCGCCTTCCGCCGAGGTGTACGTGCCGAGGTACAGCGGGTGGGGGCCGGAGGGTCTGGCGGCCTCGCGCGAGGCGCTCGGGGTGGCCTCCGTCGTCTCCTTCGCCGGTGCCGAGGCCTCGTCGCAGGCCGGGAGCGCCACCGCGGCGGCGGTTCCCGCGAGGGCGCCGACGAACCGGCGCCTGCTCACGCCCCCACTGCCCATGTCCACACCTTCAGTCGTCCGTCGTCGCGACAGCCACCCTGGCGTGGACCACCCGGCCGGTGCAACCGAGGGGCGCTACCGGTGTCGGTCTCCCCCGGGTCTGCCCTGCGTGCCGCAGCCGCCGGCCGACGGGTGTCGGCCGGCGCACACCGGCGGGCTACCAGTCCCCGTCCTCCACCGGCTTGCCCGGCGCGTCCTTCAGGGGCTTCACCTGGCCCGGTGACGGCTGCTGCCAGGGCTCGTGGTCGTCGCCGATCCAGTCGCCGACGGGCTTGACGGCCTCCAGCGTGCCGGTGGGGGCGAGATCCTGCGCCTGGTCGTCGTAGTAGTCGAACCAGGGCAGTCCCGCGCGCGTGTAGGCCGCGCGGTTCACCGGGGACGGGGGCGGCTCCTCGCCGGTGATACGGCGCCACTCCGGGGGTGTCACCAGGTGGACGAAGACCCGGCCGGCCGGCTCCTCGGCCCAGTCCGTCGCCGGGCGGTCGTCCCGGTAGACCTCCTGACGCATGGAGCCGCCGACGCCCAGGCCCATCGCGGGGGCCGATCTGGGCGCCGCACCGGGGGCGGCCGGCGCGGCCATCGCCATCGGCATCGCGGCGCCGTAACCCCCGGGCGCGGTGAACGCCCGCGTCCGCTCGGCCCGCAGCCGCTCCTGCTCGCGCCAGCGGGCCAGCGCCTCGGGGCCGAGCGGGAACGACTGCAGCTGGACGCCGCCCCAGACCTCCTCGCCGGTCACCTGGCCCTCGACGGTCGCCCCGAGGCCCAGGGGGACGGCCACGAACTGGCGGACCGTGCCCTGGCCGGAGTTGATGCCGTCCAGCCAGGGCTGGCGGGGGAGGACGACGTAGTTCTGCGGGTCCCGGATCAGCCGGTTGCTCCATGGCTTGCCGGAGACCGCGCACACCTTGCCGACGCCGACCTGGAGCGCCGCGGGCTCGGTGGTGCCGGCGAAGCTCAGCCACATCGCCTCGCGCAGATACATCGGCAGCATCACACCGCCGCGTGCCCGCCATGCCTCGGGAACCGTGTCCGGGAAGTCCGCCACCCGCCGCAGCGGGAACTCGCCAAGACCGGGCGGCAGCGGATGCGTCCCCGTCTCGGGCAGCCGCAGGGTGCGGACGAACCGCACCGCCACCCCGCCCGGCAGCCGCAGGGTGTTCCCGTCGATCCGTACGCCGTCGCCGCTCATGCACACGCCCCCTTTTGTGACTTCGTCACCTAGAACGACGGACGGCGGCCAGACGGTTCCTGCCCCCTTGCATGCTCTCCCGGAACCGCGTCAGCCGCGGCATGCGCTCGCGCTGCTCCTGCGAGACCCGGTCGAGTTCCTCCAGCAGCCGGCGCGAGCGGTGCTCGGTGTCCAGCTCGTCGAGGATGCGGTTGACCTCGGTGAGCACCGCGCCGTGCAGCTGCCACTGGCGGGCGTCGCGCTGGACCTCCTCCAGCAGCAGCTGGGCGAGCTTGTCGCGGGTCGCCGCGGCATGGCGCAGCTCGGTGGTGAGCCGCTCCTCCGCGGACTCGGCGTTCTCGCTGACATGGGCGGTGACCAGCACCGCGAAGCTCACCATGGCGTCGGCGATCTCGGACAGCAGCTGCTCCACCGAGGCGCCGATCTCCGGTGCGAACAGCGGTTCGGGATCCCGTTCCTTCGCCAGGTCGGTGAGGGTACGGGCGATCACCCGCAGGACGACGGTGCAGATCTCCAGGGTGTCCAGGCCGGTGCGCAGCACCACCCGGTGCAGCACGCCCTCGCGGACCCGCGGATTGAGCCGCAGGCTGTCCTCGGCCTGCCGGAGCGCCGCGTCCACCCCGACGATGTCGTGGTCGAGGCGGCGCGCCTCGTGCAGCCGGGCGGCCGCGCGCTCCACGGGGGTGCGGCCCGCGGCCTCCTCGCCCATGCTCAGCATCAACTGCCGCACCCGGCGGGCCAGGCCCTCGATGGACTCGCCCGCCTCGCCCACCCACACCGGCGGCGGCAGCAGCACATTGATGGCGAGGCCCACCACCGCCCCGATCAGCGTCTCCACCACGCGCGCCCAGGCGTAGTCGCCGACGGCGGTCACGCCGAGCACCAGCATCGCGCTGATCGCCACCTCGGGGACATACTCGTCGACCCGGACCAGATGGCCCACGGCCAGCGAGGCCACGATCAGCAGGGCCAGGCTCCACCAGGTCAGACCCACCAGCAGGCTGAACGCGATGGCCACCAGGACGCCCGCGACCACCGAGTTCACCCGGCGGATGCCGTTGGTGAGGGTGGCGTAGAGGGTGACCTGGACGACCAGGAGCGCGGTCAGGGGAGCGGTGAGCGGCGGCGCGTCGTCGGGGCTCAGGCGCAGGGCGAGGACGTACGCGATCGTCGCCGCGGCCGACGAGCGCAGCGCCTGTACGACCACGGGGTCCCGGCGCCGCTTCATCAGCCGCTGCCGCGACACCCGCCACTCCTGTACGTCTTGCATCCTTGGGGTTGTTCCCCTCTCGCGGAGCAACGAACACGATCCCGGCCGCTGCCCCGCCGCTCAGGCGTACAGCTTGTCCAGGAACGCCTTCAGATTGCCCTCGGTCCGCGCGATCTGCTCGGCCGGCGTCAGGCTCTCCTCGAAGCGGGCCCCCGAGTCCGGGAGCTTCTTGCCGCGGACGTAGAGGGAGCAGTCGAGGTCGGTGCACATGTACAGGCCGACCGAGTTGCCCTCCCGGCCGGCCGGACCGGCCTTGCGCGCGGTCATCAGCGAGACGCCGCCGCCCCGATGGGTCGTCAGACACAGCGAGCACATGCTGCGGTGCAGAAACCCGCGCTGAGAGGAGGGGAACCGGAGAGTGACCCCGACGAGCCGCCCGTCCCGCTCGGTGACGAGATAGCTGCGGTCGGGCGCCCCTGGATCTCGCCAGCCCAGAAAGTCCAGGTCGTCCCACGGAAGGTGATCGAGATCCCGGGGTACGGCGAGCCGCTTGGCCTCACCCTTGGAGCAGTTGATGAAGGAGTTGCGGATCTCGGGCTCGGTGAGTGCTTTCATCGGGGCCTCCTGAAGTGTGCGGCGGGAAACCTAGGCGCCCTAGGTTTCTGGCTAAGGCTAAGCGCCATTCTCCAGGAGGGTCCAGTGAATTTCGAACGCCAGGGTGCGGAGGCCTTTCGTACCCTGTACGGCAAGCACCGGCCGCGGGCCGACGGGCCCGGCCGGCCGAGGGGGAGGGGTGGGGGCGCGGTGGCGGACTCCTGGGAACGGGCACGGCGGATTCTGGGCGTGGCGGGGCTGCCGGCCGGTGAGCTCGCACGCGTCCGCCCGCTGACCGGCGGCACCTACAACACCGTGGAGGAGCTCCTGCTCGCCGACGGCAGCCGCTATGTGCTGAAGGTGCCGCCCGCCGAGACCGTGCCGGGGCTGCGGCACGAGCGGGAACTGCTGGTCTCCGAGGCGGAGTTCTATCGCGCCGCCGCCACCGTCGGCGTACCGGCGCCGCGTGTCGTGGCCACCACCTCGGGTGAGCTGCTGATGACGGCCTGCCCCGGAGATCCGTGGGACGGCTCGCTCACGGATGCCGAACAGCAGGAACTGCGCGCAGAGTTGGGGCGTCAGGTGGCCCGGCTGCACCGGGTGAGCGGCTCGGCGTTCGGTTACCCGTCCGGCGCCCTCGGCCCGCTCGCCGCCGACTGGCGGACCGCCTTCACCGGCATGCTCGACGCCGTCCTCGACGACGCCCGCCGCTACCGGCCCTGGCTGCCCCGTCCTGTCGAGGAGGTGGCCCACACGCTCCGGGCCGCCTCCCCCGCGCTCGACGAGGTCACCGTCGCCTGCCTGGTCCACTTCGACCTGTGGCCGGGCAACATCCTGGTGGACCGCTCGGCCGGCGTGCCGCGCATCGGGGGTCTCATCGACGGGGAGCGGATGTTCTGGGGCGACCCGGTCGCCGACTTCGTCTCCCTGGCGCTGCTCGGGGACATCGAGAAGGACGCGGCCTTCCTCGCCGGGTACCGGGAGGCCGGTGGTCTGGTCGAGTTCGACCCCTCCACCCGGCTCCGACTCGCCCTGTACCGCGCCTACCTCGACCTGATCATGCTCACGGAGACCGTCCCGCGCGCCGTCGACGAGGGGCGCCGGCGATGGGCGCGGGAGGCCGTCGGGCCCGAGCTCGTCGCCGCTCTGGACGAGATCTCCGAGCTGAGCCGCTGAGCCGGTATCTTCCAGGTCGGACGGCGTGTCGAAGGGGGAGCCACATGGTGGGGCGGAACAGGCGCACGGTACGTGATCTCCGGCGGGCCAACCGCTCGATCGTCCTCCAGCGCCTCTACTTCGACGGCCCCCTCAGCCGCTTCGAGCTCGGTCCGGCCACCGGACTCAGCTCCGGCTCGGTCAGCAATGTCGTCGCCGACCTGCTCGCGGACGGAGTGCTGGAGGAGGCCGGCAACGTCGACTCCGACGGCGGACGGCCCCGCACCCTGCTGAGGGTGGCGCCCGGCAGCGGCCACATGATCGGCGTCGATGTCGGCGAGACCCGGGTGCGGGTCGAGCTGTTCGACCTGGCGCTGACCGAACTCGCCCGCGCGGAGCGGCCGTTGGGCTCTGAGGGGTACGAGGTCGAGGTCGTCGTCGGGCACATCCGCGACGCCCTCACCGAGGTGCTCGCCACCGCGGGCACCGCCCCGGAGCGGCTGCTCGGCGTCGGGATCGGCGTCCCGGGCATCGTCGAGCACACGCCCGACCGCGGGGCCGTGGTGCACGGGCAGACCGTCGGCTGGGACGCGGTGGCGCTGGAGTCGCTGCTCCGGGAGCGCTGCGCCCTGCCCGCGGCGGTCCCGTACTTCATCGACAACGGCGCCCGGACCCTCGGCCAGGCGGAGATGTGGTTCGGCGCGGGACGCGGCGCCGGCAGCGCGATCGTCGTGCTCTTCGGCTCCGGCGTCGGCGCCTGTGTGGTCACCCCGGAGGCCGAGGACGGACGGGCGGTCGAAGCCGGGCATCTGACCGTACGGGTCGCGGGGCGCCGCTGCCGGTGCGGCGCGCTCGGCTGCCTGGAGGCCTACGCCGGTGCCGAGGCCCTCCTCGACCGCTGGCGCGAGAGCGGCGGGCGCCCGCCGGAGGGGGCCGGCCAGGAGAGCGCCCTGACCGCGCTGGTCGCCGATCCCGGGGCCCGGCCGCTGCTGGAGGAGACCGCGGAGTACATCGGTGCGGGCCTGTCCGACCTGATCAACCTCTTCCAGCCCGAGCGGATCCTCATCGGCGGCTGGGCCGGCCTCAGGCTCGGCCCCGCGCTGCTGCCCGACGTACGCCGGCACGCGGCCGCGTACGCGCTGCGCCACCCCGCCGAGCGGGTCACGATCGACCTCGGCGGTCTTGGCCCCGACGCGGTCACCGTCGGAGCCGCCATCCTTCCGCTCGCGGACTTCTTCACCCACGGCGGCCGCCGCGCCGACCCCGCCCCCGAGGCCCCGCAGCCCGCGTGGCGGGCGGCGCTGGAGGAACGCACGCCGCGCTGACGTTTCGCCGCGGGCCACCGGAGGTACTCGCGTGGGCCTCTGGCGACGCGAGGGAAGGAGGACGCCGTGACCGAGGAGAACGGCGAGCCCGTCCCGCGGGACCTGCCGGACCAGCAGGCGGGAGAGGGCCTGGACCCCTGGGACGTGGACCCCGCCCCCGAGGACGAGGAACAGGACGACGACGTCCCCGACTCCGACGAGGCCGGGACGGCCCGCAAGGGAGCACCGCGGGACGCGAACGTGAACCCCGAGCACCCTGCGCCGGACGAGTCAACGGCCTGACCAGGGGGCGGCAGATTGCCGCCCCGCTCTCAGCTCGCCTTGCGGCCCCGCAGCGGCTCCGTGTCCGCGCCCTCACCGCGCTGGAGACCGCGCAGGAACTCCTGCAGCACCTCGGAGGCCGAGTGCTGCGGGCTCCAGCCCAGCTCCGTGCGGGCGCGGGTGCAGTCCATCAGCGGCAGCCGCAGCACCGCGTCGAACAGATGCGGCGAGGCCGGCAGCAGATGCAGCCCCCACGCGGCGGCGATGGCCGAGCGGGCCGCCGTGCGCGACAGCCGTACCGGACGGGCGTCGAACATCTCGCCCAGCAGGGCCGCGTCCACCGCGGGCTCGGCCGCCAGATTGAAGGCGCCGCGCACATCCGAGCCGATCGCGAGCCGGTACGCCTCGGCCGCGTCGTCGGTGTGCAGCGCCTGCACCCGCAGACCGGGGATGTCGGGCAGGAACGGCAACAGCTCCGGGCGCGCCAGCGGCCCCGGCAGGAAGCGTCCGCCGAAGATCCTGCGCTGCTCGCTCGCCGACTCCCGCTTGAACAGGAACGCGGGCCGCATCCGCACCACCCGCACCCGGGGGTGGGCCCGGTCGAAGGTGTCCAGCGTCCGCTCCAGATAGGCCTTCTCCCGGCAGTAGGCGGCGTCCGGCCAGCCGTGCGTGGGCCACGACTCGTCCACGGCGTGGTCCTTCGATCCCGGCGAGTACGCGCCGACCGACGAGGCGTGGACCAGCGTCGGCACCCTCGCCTCGGCCACCGCGTCGAACACGCGGATGCCACCCAGCACGTTCGTCCGCCAGGTCGCCGCCGGATCATGGGTGGGCTGGAACGCCCAGGCCAGATGGACGACGGCGGTGGCGCCCGCGAAGAGCTTCACCAGATCGGCCTGCGCGGACGCCAGGTCGACCGCCTCCCATTCCGTCTTCGGCGGCGACCAATCCGGGATCCTGCGGGCCAGACCCAGCACCGAGCCGACCTCGGGGTCCTCCGAGAGGAGCCGCACCACACTCGTACCGACGTTACCGGTGGCGCCGGTGACGACGATCCTGCTGTCCTGTGCGCTGGTCACCTTCGGCTCCTCTCGGCTGCTGCGGGGACTGGCCGAGTACCCCCATGACGCCGAAAAGGCACGGCACCCGACAAGGCCGGGCACAGAGCCCCGACCGCGACGGGGGAATCACGATCGGGGCGATCAAGGGCGGGTACGGATGGCGGTCGCCTCTCGGCGAAAGGCTCCACAGGGCTTCAGCCGAACGATCGTCCCTGTGGGCAAAAGGTGAGGCCCGGGGACACTGTCCCATCCGTACCCACGCATCGTTCAACGGGCAACCACCCTGGGGTGTTCCACGGCCGCCGGTGATCCGTGTCACCTCAGGCGAACGGACTCTCCGCGAGCGATGCCAGCAGGTCCGCGGGATCGTCGTAGACCGCCTGCGCGCCCGCCTCCTCCAGGTCGGCCCGTGGAATGCCCCCGCACAGCACGCCGACACACCGCACCCCGGCCCGGGTGCCCGCGCGCATGTCCCACACCGTGTCCCCGACGAACACCGAGTGCTCGGCGGGAACCCCGGCCAGCTCCAGCGCGTGCTCCACGGGCTCGGGCGCGGGCTTTCCCCGCTCGACGTCGTCCGCGCTCGCTGTCGCGCTGATGGCGTCGTCCGCGGCGATCGCCCGCCGCAGCGCGCCCAGTTCCGCGCCGCCGGCCGAGGTGGCCAGCACCACCGTCCAGCCGTCGTCGCGCAGCCGCCGCAGCAACCGTCCGGCGTCCGCCGGCGGGGGCAGCCGGTCGAAGTACTGCCCGTACAGCGCCTTGTGGGCGGCGCTCAGCTCCTCGTCGCCCGCCTTGTCCCGGTCGTCGCCGAGCAGATGGGCGATCAGGTCGTCGGAGCCGAGTCCGACCGCGCGGTGGATGGCGTGCATCGGTACCCGGTGGCCCGCCTGCCGGAAGGCCTCCCACCAGGTCGCCACATGCAGATGGTTGGTGTCGACGAGCGTGCCGTCGACGTCGAACACGGCCGCGCGTCCCATACGCCCGTCCCTTCGCCGTTGTCGTGTCCGTGCGCGCGTGCCGCACGGGTACCGCGTCAGGAGCCCGCCACGCGTGACGGCACTTGCCGCTCCCGGGTCCAGGCCAGCAGCTCCTCCAGCGTCCAGGTGGTGACCACGCGGTCCGCGGGCACCCCGCACTCCTCGGCCCGGGCGCAGCCGAGGACCTGCCAGTCCAGCTGGCCGGGCGCGTGCGCGTCGGTGTCGATCGAGAACAGCGCCCCCGCCTCCACCGCTTGCCGCAGCAGCCGGCGCGGCGGGTCGAGCCGCTCGGGCCGGCTGTTGATCTCCACGGCCGTGCCGGTCTCCGCGCAGGCGGCGAACACGGCGTCCGCGTCGAACTGCGACTCCGGCCGCCCGCGCCCGGTGATGAGCCGCCCTGTGCAGTGCCCGAGCACATCGGAGTGCGGATTCCGTACGGCGGCCACCATGCGCCGGGTCATCGAGCGGGCGTCCATCCGCAGCTTGGAGTGGACCGAGACCACCACCACGTCCAGCCGCTCCAGCAGCTCCGGCTCCTGGTCCAGGGAGCCGTCTTCGAGGATGTCGCACTCGATGCCGGTCAGCAGCCGGAACGGCGCCCAGGTCTCGTTGAGCGCCGCCACCACCTCCAGTTGCTCGCGCAGCCGCTCCGCCGAGAGCCCGCGGGCCACCGTGAGCCGGGGGGAGTGGTCGGTCAGCGCCGCCCACTCGTGCCCGAGCTCGGCCGCGGTCCGGCCCATCTCCTCGATCGGGCTGCCGCCGTCCGACCAGTCGGAGTGCAGGTGGCAGTCCCCGCGCAGCAGTGCCCGCAGTCCGGCCCGGTTCTCCCCGGTCGCCGCCTCGGCCTGGAGCTTCTCCAGGTAGCCGGGCACCTGTCCGGCCAGCGCCTCCCGCGCCACCTGTGCCGTCTTCGGGCCGACGCCGCTGAGCGACTCCAGCGTCCCGGCGGCGGCCCGCTCGCGCAGCTCCGCCTCCGGCAGCGCCGCCAGTGCCCGGGCCGCGGTGCGAAAGGCCCGCACCCGATAGGTGGGCGCAAGGGACCGCTCCAGCAGGAAGGCGATCCGCTCCAGTGCCTCAACGGGATCCATCGCCACCTCCGCCTCCAGGGTTCCCCACGGGCGCGGCGTCCGCACGACGGACCGGCCGCTCGCCGGGTCGGAACGGCCGGATCCGCTTTACGCTCTATTGCATGACCGAAATCGCGAGCCCGTACATCTCCCACCCCCGGATCATGGTGCTCGGGGTCCAGCCGGGCACGCCGCCGTTCCGCATCGTGGAGATCGACGGCATTGTGGTGGGTGAGGCGAAAGCCGTCACCGACGTCCTGTCCGCCGCCGCAGCGTTCGGCATCACGGTCCATGATCTGGACGACCCGGATGTGGTGCGCTGGGTCGGCGGCGACAAGTTCACCTGGACCCGGCACTAGGAATCAGCCGACGGTCCACTTCTGGTTGGCGCCGCCCGTGCAGGACCAGATCTGCAGCCGGGTGCCGTTGGCCGAGTTGTTGCCGGTCACGTCCAGGCACTTGTCGGCCTGCGGATTGACGATGTCGCGTGCCGCGGTGACGGTCCAGCGTTGGTTGGGGCCGCCGGTGCAGTCCCACAGCTGGACGGGGCTGCCGTCCGCGGTGCCGTTGCCGGTGACGTCCAGACACTTGCCGAGCGCCCGGATCGTGCCGTCCGTGCCCACGGTCCACTGCTGGGCCGCGGTGCCGTTGCAGTCGTAGAGCTGGACGGGGGTGCCGTTGGCGGAGTTAGCGCCGGCGACGTCGACGCACTTGCCGGCCAGGCCCCTGATCGCGCCGCCCGTGGGGGTGTCGGCGGTGGTCACGGTCACGTGGTCGACCACCATCTGCTGCGGGAAGACCGTGGAGCCGTCCGGGTCGCCGGGCCAGTAGCCTCCCACCGCCAGGTTGAGGATCAGGAAGAACGGCTTGTTGAAGACCCACTGCCGGCCGCCGAGGTCGGCGGGTGTGCGCCGCTGGTAGACGTTGCCGTCCACGGACCAAGTGATCGAGTCGGGCGCCCAGTCGACGGCGAAGGTGTGGAAGGCGTCGGCGAAGGCCTGTCCGTTCGGGAGCGAGTAGGCGGCGCCTATGCCGCCCGACCCGGAGTAGCCGGGGCCGTGGATCGTGCCGTGGACCGTGGAGGGCTCGAAGCCGACGTTCTCCATGATGTCGATCTCGCCCGAGTCCGGCCAGTTGACGGGGGTGCCCAGCATCCAGAACGCGGGCCACATGCCCTGCCCGCGCGGCACCTTGATACGCGCCTCGATGCGCCCGTACTGCGCGGTGAACTTCCCCGCGGTGTTCAGCCGGGCCGAGGTGTACTGGCAGGTGCCGTACCAGCACTGGTAGTTGGCGGGGTTCTCGCGCCGGGCCGTGATGACCAGATGGCCCTGGCCGTCGAGGGCGGCGTTGCGGTTGCCCGCCGTGTAGTACTGCCGCTCGTGGTTGTTGACGTTGTCGCCGGTCTCGACCTGCCACTTCGAGGAGTCGACCGCGGAGCCGGCGGGCCCGTCGAAGGTGTCGGAGAACGTCACCGCGGCGACGCCAGCGTCCGCTTCGTCCTCCGCTCGGGCGGGTCCTGTGGCGGCGGTGGCGACCAGGGCGGCCGACAGCGCGGCCAGCAGCCAGGTGCGGATTCTGCGGGAAGAGGGCACGACTCTCCCTTCCGTCGGCGTCTCGTGGGGCAGGGCGCCGATCGAGGTGGGGGGTGAAGGTGTCGCCTCTTGATTCAAGGCGTGAGCTAAGGGCCCGTCAATACCCTGGTCCGGACCATGAGTTGAGCGCTCCCCGGGGCACCCTTCGGTCTCCGCCGAAACCCCGGCTTCCTGAGCTCGCCGCCATGAACCCCGCACACCTCGGGGAGATGCTCGCCGTTCTGGGCGCGGGTCTCGCCGCCGGTGCCGTCAACGTCGTCGTCGGCTCCGGGACCCTGATCTCCTTCCCGGTCCTGCTGGCGACCGGCCTGCAGCCCGTCACGGCCACCGTCTCCAACGCGCTCGGCCTGATCCCCGGCTCGCTCGGCGGCGCCCTCGGCTACCGCGCCGAACTGCGCGGCCGGGGCCGGCGCATCGCCCTGTGGAGCGCCGGTGCCGCCCTCGGCGCGGTCACCGGTGCCGCGCTGCTGCCGGCCCTGCCCGCCGAGGTGTTCGAGACGGTCGTGCCGGTCCTGGTGGGCCTCGCCCTCGTCCTGGTCGCCGTCCAGCCGCTGATCCGCGGACGCATGCGGCAACGCCGCGCCCGGGCGGGCCGATCCGCCCGCCCCGACGGCGGCCCGCTCCTGCTCGCCGGACTGACGCTCGCGAGCGTCTACGGCGGCTACTTCTCCGCCGCCCAAGGCATCATCTACGTGTCCCTGATGGGCCTGTCCCTCGACGACGACCTGCAACGCCTCAATGCCGTCAAGAACGTTCTCGTCGCCGTCGTCAACTCGGTCGCCGCACTGTTCTTCCTCGTCGCCGCCGACTTCGACTGGAGGGCCGTCGCCCTGCTCGCGATCGGTTCCGCCGCGGGCGGGCAGCTCGGCGCCCGCGTGGGCCGCCGCCTGAGCCCCGCCGTCCTGCGCGCGCTCATCGTGACGGTCGGTTCCACGGCCATCCTCGTGATGCTGACGCGCTGACGCGCTGACGCCGGCTGAGCGCCTCGTGACGGTGTGAAACCTGCGGCGCGGCATCCGATGGTTTATATGTGGGGAAAGTGTCAACTCGCGGTGCATCTGATGCAGATGATGCAGGTGATGTGACGACCTTCACTCCCATGTAGCCGAAAGTGATGAATCCCTTACGCAACAGACGCGTAAGGGACTGTACGCGGGTGCCGCGCGACTTCTGGAGGTTTTTCGAGTGCGACCGTTCACCCTCAACTACGCCTGTCCCAGCGGGCCTACGACCATGGTGACGCCGTACAGCTTCGACGCCGCACGTCAGTTGAACGTGCTGCCCGACGGCCGCCCGGCCGTCATGGACCGGGAGCTCCTCCTCGCGGCCGGTACCACGACGTCCACCGCGGGTTCCCAGACGCACTTCGACGACTGAGGACCCGTCACCGCATGACCGTACTGATCCTTACGTCCGAGGAGGACGTCACCGCCGACATGGTGGTGGCCAGGCTGCACGCCACGGGAACCCCCGTGATGCGCCTGAACCCCGCCGATCTGCCCGGCAAGGCCGTCCTGTCCGCCGACTACGCGCACGGCGACTTCGCCGGCCACCTATCGGTCAACGGGCACGTGCTCAGCATGGGCGGCCTGCGCTCGGTATGGATGCGCAGGCCCGGCGAACCGGCGGCGCACGCGGCACACCCCTCGCCGTGGCTGACCGCCGAGACCCGGCAGGCGCTGTACGGCATGCTGTACTCCGCTCCCGCGCGGTGGATGAACCACCCGCGCGACGCGGAGCGGGCCCGGCTGAAGCCCTGGCAGCTGCGGATCGCCCACCTCAGCGGCTTCGCCGTACCGCCGACGGTGTTCACGACCTCGCCGCGCCTGGCGCGGGAGTTCGCCGAGGAACACCGGGATGTGGTGGTGAAGTCCGCCTCGGGTCCGCCGCCGGGAGAACCCGCGGTGGCCCTGCCCACGACGCTGATCGGCCCCGACGCGGACTTCTCCGCCGTCGCGGCCGGTCCCGCGTTGCTCCAGCGGTACGTGCCCAAGCGCGCCGACATCCGGCTGACCTGTGTCGGTGCCCGGCTGTTCGCCGCACGGAAGACGGCCGAGCCGGACCAGGTCGACGGGCGCTACGGCGAGACCGGGCACGCCTGGGAGCCGGTCGCCGTACCCGAACGCATCGCGAGCTCGGTGCGCGAGTACGTCGCCCTCGCCTCATTGGCGTACGCCGCCTTCGACTTCGCCGAGGACGAGGACGGCCTGTGGTGGTTCCTGGAGTGCAACCAGGGTGGCCAGTTCGGTTTCGTCGAACTGGATACCGGACAGCCCATTTCCGCGGCGGTCGCGCACTGGCTGGCCCATCGCACGGCGGACCGCCGGGTCCTGGGGCGCCGCTGACGTCGAAGGCGCTAGGGGGTGTTTTGAAAGTCCCGCACAGCACCCACGGCGCCCGGCACGCACCCTCGCCGCACCGGCCAAAGACCCAAGTACGTCCAGTACGAGGGCCTTCGTCCGGCACGCCGAGGGCACGCACCGAACACCGCGGGCACCGCACAGGACTTTCAAAACACCCCCTAGGGCCTGTTCTGAGTTGAGATCACGGGAGGGCTGGCAGGCTGCGTAACCAGAGGATGGATCCGCGCAGGTGGAGCCCGGCGGCATAGCTCTCGGATGTCTTGTCGTAGCGGGTGGCCAGCCCTCGCCATTCCTTGAACTTGTTGATGGCGCGCTCGACGGTGTTGCGATCTTTGTAGAGCGCGGCGTCGTGGCTGACCGGGCGGCCGCCGGAGTGTCCCTTTTTCTTGCGGTTGGCGGCCTGGTCGGCCTTCTCCGGGATCACCGCCTTGATGTTGCGTCTGCGCAGGTGGGCGCGGTTGGCGCGGGAGGAGTAAGCCTTGTCGCCGGCCACTGCGTCCGGCCTGGTCCTGGGACGACCGACCCGGCCGCGGACCTTGATCTTCTTCAGGACGGGGATAAAGCGCGGGCTGTCCGCGGCCTGACCGGGGGTGATGATGATGGACAGGGGGCGGCAGCGCCGCTCAACGGCGAGGTGGACCTTGCTGGTGAGCCCGCCCCGGGAGCGCCCCAGTTCGGCGGCCCGCAGCCGGGCCCTGCGTCGTCGGCGCACGGCGCGGCGCTGTTCCCGCTCGGGATCCTCCATGTCCGCGGATCCCTCTCCTACGGGGTCGTTTTGCCCCTTTGCTGCAGCCCCTTTTCCTCCGCCATGGCCTTTTCCAGGTCCTCAAGGAGCTCCGGGTCGACGACCATGCCCGCCGCGTGGTGATGTGCGCGGGCAACGGTCGAGTCCACGCTGACCAGGCTGAGATCGACATCGTCGCGGGCGGCTGCCTCGGCGATCATCGCGTCCATGAGGGTCTGGAAGACCTCGTCACGCGCCCACATCCGGAACCGGTCGTAGATCGTCGACCAGGAGCCGTAGCTTGCCGGCACATCCCGCCAGGGACTGCCGGTACGGAACCGCCACATCACCGCGTTGAAGTAGCTGCGCAGGTCAGGGATCGGTCCGAACGCCCCCAACGGCAGGTGCGGCTCGATCAACTCCCACTCGGCATCGGTCAGATCACCACGAGTCACGCGACCGGTCTACCGCAGCCAGCACCCTCCTGAAGCGGGAATGACCGATCCCGTGATCTCAACTCAGAACAGGCCCTAGCGCGCATGCACCGCCCGCCCCAGCCGCCGCCCCAGCAGCAGATAGCCGATGAGCGCCCCCGTGGTGTTCAGGATGACGTCGTCGATGTCGAAGGCGCGGCCGGTGACCAGGGCGCCCTGGGCGAACTCGACCAGGAGCATCACCGTCGCCGTCAGCAGCAGCACCCGCAGCGGTCCGCGCGCCTTCGGTGCGAGGACCGGGGCGAGCACTCCGAAGGGGATGCCCAGCAGCAGGTTCCCGCCGATCTGCCGGACGGCGTCGCGCAGCTCGGGCTGGTCCAGATAGGCCCTGATCGACCGGCCCGGACGCATGTTGGTGTGCGTCAGGGACTCCGAGGCGGGGGAGGGCTCCAGGGTCAGCTTGGCGAGCACCACCGCGAACGCCACCATCAGCGTGAACGCGCACAGCATCGCCACCAGCCGGGCCAGGAAGCGGAGCGTGTCGGCGGACCGGGACTTCGGCCGCTCGGGCTCGGCCGCCGGTGCGGATTTACGGGTGCGCCGACGGCGCACCCCGATGCGGGAACGTGAGGCTGCACGGGCCATTCGGTCCTCCAGTCTTCAACTTCCCTGTGTGACAAGGCGGTTACCCGCCCAGCGGCCGAGGATGCCGCCGAGTCGTTTCTCCGGCCGCTCCCGGGGCACTCCGGGCGGAGACCCGCGCGCCGTCACGCCCCTCACCGGGCACGGTGCTTGGATGGCGCGCAAAGCGGCGTAAACGGACATCTCGCCGCATCGGTGAGGGAGGTGGCGGATGAGGCGCAGGACGGTGCTCGCCACGGCCGAGTTCCTGGCCTGGTGGGCCGCGCTCGTCGCGCTGTGGCTGGTGCTCATCAGCGCGGTGGACATCCTCGAACTCGCGGTCGGCGCGGGCGCGGCAGGTCTCGGCGCCCTTGCCGCCACCGCCGCACGACGGGCGGTGACCGCGTAGTGAACGGCTGGCTCCTCACGGCGCGCGGTGACCGCGTAGTGAACGGCTGGCTCCTCACGGCGGGCGGTGACCGCGTAGTGAACGGCTGGCTCCTCACGGCGGGCCTGGTCCTCGCCGCCGGCGGGGCGGTGGCCCTGGGCGGGGTGGCCACCGGACCGCTGCGGCGCCGCGTCGTGGCCCAGAACCTCTCGACCGCCTTCGCCTGCCCCGGGCTGCTCCTCCTCGCCCAGGCCTACGACCGCCCGTCCTACGCCGATGTCGCCCTCGTCCTCGCCCTGCTCGGCCCCGTCGGCACCCTCGTCTTCGCCCGGCTGCTCGCCGACGAACTGGCCGCCGACCCGCCGCGCGCCTGGGGCGTCAGCTGGGCCGCGGCAGGCCTCGGCGCGGCAGTGGTGCTGGTGCTGTGCGCCGTCACCGGACCGAGCCGGGCCCTGGTCAAACTCCTGGTCACCGGCGCGCTGTTGATCGGCGGCAACGTCATCGCCTCCCGCGCCCTGGCCGGCGGTATCGCGGGGGTGCGCGGTGGCTGACGTGGTGGGGGTCGGGGTGCTGGTTGTCGGCGGGAAGTTCATCGTGGGCGGCCCATCGGGGGTGTGCGGTGTCGGCGCGGTGAGGGTGGTGGGGCTGCTGGCCGGCGGGGAGTTCATCGTGGGCGGCCCATCGGGGTTGTGCGGTGTCGGCGCGGTGAGGGTGGTGGGGCTGCTGGCCGGCGGGGTGTTCATCGGTGCCCGCGCCGTGGCGGGTGGCTTGTCGGGGGTGTGCGGTGTCGGCGCGGTGAGGGTGGTGGGGCTGCTGGCCGGCGGGGAGTTCATCGGTGCCCGCGCCCTCGGCCTGTCGGGGGTGCGCGGTGGCTGACGCCGTGATGCTGGTGGCGCTGCTCCTTGTCGCCGGGTGCGCGACCACCGCCGTCCTGGTCCGCGAACCCGTGCACCAGGCCCTCGTCCTCGCTGTCCTCGGGACCGTGCTCGCGGTGCTGTTCACCGTCCTCCAGGCGCCCGACGTCGCGCTCTCGCAGCTCGCGGTGGGCTCCGCCCTGACCCCGCTGCTGATGCTGCTCGCCGTCCGCAAGGTCAAACGCCCCCGTCGGCGCAAGGGACGCGAGCGGTGAACCGGCGCACCCGGCTCTGGCTCGTCGCCACCGGCTGCGCGGGGCTCGCCGCGCTGCTCGCCGCCGCCTGCCTGGAACTCCCCGCCTTCGGCGGCGACCGCCACCCCTACGGCGACCGCGCCGTGCACGAGTCGCTCGCCCGGCACACCGCCAACACCGTCGCCTCAGTCAACTTCGACCAGCGCGCCTTCGACACCCTCGGCGAGATCAGCATCCTGTTCGCAGCCGTCCTCGGCTGCGTCGTCCTGCTCCGCCAGACCCGCGACGAACACCGCGCGAAGCCCCAACCCGCCGACGTGGCCCGCCCGGTGCGCCGCTACGCCCTCGCCGTCCTGCCCGTCGCCCTGCTCACCGGCCTCTACGTCATCGCACACGGCCAGCTCAGCCCCGGCGGCGGCTTCCAGGGCGGCGTCGTCGCCGCGACCGCCCTGCACCTGCTCTACCTGGGCGCCGACTACCGCGCCCTGGAACGCATCCGCCCGGTCGGCCTGTACGAGGTCGGCGACGCGCTCGCCGTCTCCGCCTACCTCGTCACCGGCCTCGCCTGTCTGATCGGCGCCGGCTCGTTCCTCGCCAACACCCTGCTGCCCTACGGCACGTTCAACACGCTGTCCTCCGGCGGCACCGTGCCCCTGCTGAACGCGGCCGTCGGCATGGAGGTCGCCTGCGCGGTCGTCGTCCTGCTCGCCCGCTTCCTGGACCAGGCCGTCGAGATCGAGGAGGAGAACGGCACATGATGGACGTGTTCCCCTACCTGGTCGCCGCGTGGATCTTCCTGGCCGGCTGCTACGGCCTCGCCACCAGCCGCAATCTGATCCACGCGGTCGGCTGTCTGAGCGTGTGCCAGTCCGCCACCTACGTGCTGCTGCTGGCCGTCGGCTACCGCGACGACGCCACCGCGCCCGTCTTCTCCGACATCGAACCCGGCTCCCGGCCCGTCGTCGACCCGGTCGTCCAGGCCCTCGCCCTCACCGACGTCGTGGTCGGCGCCACCGTCACCGCCCTGCTCCTCGCCCTCGTGGTGCAGATCGCCAAACGGCACGGCACCGTCGACCCCGACGAGCTCTCCGAGCTGCGCGGCTGATGGACGACCTGCTGCCGCTGCTCATCGCGGTCCCGCTGCTGGGCGCCGCCCTGCTGGTCGCCGGGGGACGCCGGCTGCCCCGGGTCGCCGCCGAGTCCATGGGCTGCGCCTTCTCGGCCGGCACCGCCGCCCTCGCGCTGGTGCTGCTGCTGAACTCCTCACCGCCGTACGTCGAATGGGTCGGCGGCTGGACCCCCGTGGACGGCCGCGGCGTCGGTATCGTCCTGGTCGGCGACGGCCCGGGCCTCGGCATGGCCGCCCTCGCCTCCCTGCTCACCCTCGCGGCCCTGGCGTACTCCTGGCACTACTTCGACGAACCGCCGCGAAGGCACGCCGGGTCCTTCCCCGCGCTGATGCTGCTGTTCCAGGCGGGCATGTGCGGATTCGCCGTCGCGGGCGACCTGTTCAACGCCTTCGTGTGGTTCGAGCTGATGAGCGTCGTCGCCTACGCGCTGACCGGTCACCGGGTCGAGGAGGCCCGGGCGGTGCAGGGCGCCCTGACCTTCGCCGTCGTCACCTCGCTCGGCGCGTACGCCATGCTGATGGGCATCGCGCTGCTGTACGGCCGTACCGGCGAACTCGCCATGAGCCAGATCGGCCGGGGCCTGGACGCGCACGGCCCGCCCGACGCACTGGTCCTCGCGGCCTTCGTCCTCGTCCTGACCGGAATGCTGGTCAAGGCGGCGGCGGTGCCCTTTCACTTCTGGCTCCCCGACGCCCACGCCGTCGCCCCCACGCCCGTGTGCATGCTGCTCTCGGGCGTCATGGTCGAACTCGGCGTGTACGGCGTCTGGCGGGCGTACGGCACCGTCTTCGCCGGGCCCGGTGGCGTCCCGCCCGCCGACCTGGAGCGGGTGCTGGTGACGCTCGGCGCGCTCACCGCGGCGATCTGCGCCGTCATGTGCTGGTACCAGCGGCACATCAAACGGCTGCTCGCCTACTCCACGGTCGCGCACACCGGACTCTTCCTGACCGGCATCGGCGTGCTGACCCCCGAGGCCGACGACGGGGTCGCGCTGTACATCCTCGGCCACGCCGGAGTGAAGGCCGCCCTGTTCGCCTGCGCGGGCATCCTGCTGGACCGCTACGGCAGCGTCGACGAGCACGCCCTGCACGGACAGGCCCGGGAACTGCGCGGAGTCGCCGTGCTGTTCACCATCGGCGCGCTCGCCCTCGCCGGCCTGCCCCCGTTCGGCACCGCGCTCGGCAAGGCGCTCACCGAGGAGGCCGTCGGCGGCCCGCTCACCGTGCTGTACGTGGCGGCGACCGCGCTGACCGCCGGGGCGGTGCTGCGGGTCGCCGCACGCGTCTTCCTCGGCCTCGGCCCCGCCCCGGGCGACGCGACCGACTACGAGACCACCGGTTCCGGCGAGCGGCCCGAGACCCGGCACCGGCTCAGCCGGGTCCCGGACACCATGACCGCGGTCCCCGCGCTGCTGCTCGCCGGCGCGCTCGCCGTGGGCGTGGCGCCCGGCTTCGCCGACGTCGTCGCGCACTCCGTCAACGAGGCCGGGTCGGCGGGCGCCGTGGTCGCCTCCGTGCACTGGACCCCGGCCGGGGTGCTGCTGGGCCTGCTGTCGACCCTGCTGGCCGCCGCTCTCGCCGCCGTCGCCGTGGCCCGCCCGAGGTGGCTCGCCGCACCCGGCTGGGCGGATCCGCTCAGGCGCCTTCAGTCCGGCCACGTCGGGGACTACGTGGCCTGGCTGCTGGTGGGCGCCGTGGTGCTCGGTGCGCTCGCCCTGCCCGGTGTCCTGGCGGCCTGATCAGGCGGCCTCGTAGGTGACCTTCACCTCCTTGAACCCGAGCGAGCGCAGCAGGCCCTTGAGCATGCCGGTGGTGTTGCCCTCGGCGCGCTTCGTCAGCTCGCTCTCCTTCGCGGCGTCGCCGATGTGCTTCGCGGCGAGCTTCTGCACCGCCTGCTCGCTGTTGGGGTTGTCCGAGAAAAGATCGCCGATCCGGTCGAGCAGCCCGCGCTGCTTGGAGACGGCGTAGGAGCGGTCGGGGTCGAGGGCGGGCTCCCCGAGTGCCGCGTGCGGCAGCCGGAGCGTGGCCGACGTACGGTCGTCGTTGACCTTGACGTCGTTCTCGCCGACCTTGCCGAGGTCGACGTAGGCGTCCACGGTGCCCGCCCCGACATACAGGGTGCGGGAGCCGCGGATCGCGTCGGGCAGGTACTTGGCGTCCTTCTCCAGGTCCACCACGACCTGGAAGTTGCCCGAGGCGGCATCGTAACGGCTGATGTCCTGGATGGACTCCAGCAGTGCGGGGCCCGAGCGGTCGTTGGTCTCCGTGCCGAAGAGGTCCTTCAGACCCGGGAGCACGCTGAGCCCGATCCCGGCGAACAGTACGGCGAGCACCAGCACGACGGCGCTCACCGCCTTGGCCCAGCCGGGCATGCGCCTGGGGAGGCGTCTGATGGGAGTCGTCATGGCGACGGCCCTCCTTCCTACTGTTCGGATGCCCCCCAAAGGCCTTGTGAGACAGGCTGGTTGGCCGATTGGTGCCCCTGACGGAGGCAGGTGGGGCGCATTAGCGTGAGGGCCCGCCCATCTTTCGGCCAGGAGACACCGATGAGCCGTCCCCTTCGCCCCATGCACCGCGTCACGTTCCCCGTGCCAGGACCGCCCCGGCTCGGCACTCTCGCCACCGGCACCCCGGTGTGGATCGTGACCCGGCATGCCGAGGTGCGGCAGGTGCTCATGGACCCACGGTTCGACCGCAGCTCCCTGCACGCGCCGGACGCCCCGCCGCTGCTCGTCGTACCGAATCTGCTCGACGACCCAAGCGGGCTGCTCAACCAGGACGGACCCGCCCATCAGCGGCTGCGCGGGACCGTGCAGCGGGCCTTCACTCCGCGTGCCGTCGCCCGCTGGCGGCCCTGGGTGGCCTCGGTCGTCGAGGAACTGCTGGACGCCTTCGCCGAGCGGTCCAGGCCGGCCGACATCGTCGACGGGTTCGCGCTGGCGCTGCCCGTGTCGGTGATCTGCCGGCTGATGGGTCTGGAGCACGTGGACCGCGACCGGATCCGCTCCTGGGCCGACCACGCCCTGTCCGGCGGAGCGCACACCGCCGAGCAAGTGGGGGCGGCCATGCGGGAGTTCGGTGCCTTCGCGGCGGAACTGGTCGACGAGCGACGGCGCAAGCCGGGGGACGACCTGGTCAGTGCGCTGGTGACGGCGGGGGACGGACTCGGCGTCGACGAGCGGCAGTTGGTGTCCCTGGTGTGCGGTCTGGTCGTGGCGGGACACGAGACCACCATGACCGCCCTCGGCAACGCCCTCGTCTACCTCCTCACCGACCGTCGGGAGGCCTGGCCCCGGCTCGGCCAGGACCAGGAGGCCGCGTCGATGGCGGTGGAGCAGCTCCTGCGCGCCGTCCCGCTCAGCGAGGGACGGCTGCTGCCCGGCCTGATCCGCCGGGCCGTCGAGGACGCCGAGGTCGGCGGGGTGAAGATCCCCGCGGGCAGTGTCGTCGCCGTCCAGACCAACTCCGCGAGCCGCGACCCCGAGGTCTTCCCGCCCGGCCCGCCGGACCTGTTCACGCCCCTGAACGTGCCCAGCGTGGTCTTCGGCGCCGGACCCCACCACTGCCTCGGCGCCTGGCTCGCCCGTCTGGAACTCGGCATCGCACTGCACCGCCTCGCCGCCCGCTTCCCGGGGCTGCGCGCCGAGTTCGGCGCCGCCACCATCGACTGGCGGGAGGGACAGCTCACCCGCAGCCCACGGCGGCTGCCCGTGTCATGGTGAGACGGATCCGCTCAGTAGCATGAGGCCGGCAGCCGGAATGATCATGCGAGGAGCGGATTCGTGCGAGACATCGCCGTGTTCAGCGGTAGTGCCCACCCCGAACTGGCGGCGGAGGTCTGCGCGCATCTGGGGGTGCCGCTCAGCCCCACCCGGGTCAGCCGGTTCGCCAACGACTGTCTGGAGGTACAGCTCCAGGCCAACTGCCGGGAGCGGGACGTCTTCCTCATCCAGCCGCTCGTCGCCCCGGTCCAGGAACACCTCGTCGAACTGCTGCTGATGTGCGACGCGGCACGCGGGGCCTCCGCCGGGCGGATCACCGTGGTCATGCCGCACTACTCCTACGCCCGCTCCGACAAGAAGGACCAGCCCCGGATCTCGCTCGGCGGACGTCTGGTCGCCGATCTGATGGTCGCGGCCGGAGCCGGCCGGGTCCTCGCCATGACGCTGCACTCGCCCCAGGTGCACGGCTTCTTCTCGGTCCCCGTCGACCATCTGCACGCCCTGCGCGAACTGGCCACCCACTTCCGCCACTACGACCTGTCCCGCACGACCGTCGTCTCGCCCGACCTCGGCAACGCCAAGGAGGCCGCCGCCTTCGCCCGTATGCTCGGCGCCCAGGTGGCCGCCGGCGCCAAACAGCGGTTCGCGGACGACCGGGTGAGCATCAACTCCGTCATCGGCGATGTCGCCGGCCGCGATGTCATCGTGCTGGACGACGAGATCGCCAAGGGCAGCACCGTCCTCGAACTCCTCGACCGGCTGCGGGAGTTGGGGCCGCGCTCGATTCGCGTCGCCTGTACCCACGGACTGTTCACGTCCGGTGCGCTCAAGCGGATCGGTGAGCAGCCCGACGTCCTGGAGATCGTGTGCACCAACACCGTGCCGGTCCCGGAGGAGGAGCGCACCGAGATGCTTCGGGTGCTCACCGTCGCCCCGCAGCTCGCCGAGGCCGTACGCCGTATTCACAACGGCGAGTCCGTCAGCGCCCTGTTCGACGCGCTGGGAAACGAATAGACAGGAGGGAGGGCAAGGCGACCCCGGCATCACCCAGGTGACCAGGAGGGCCAGCGGTGGCGAAGGCGAAGTTCCAGCGGACCAAGCCGCACGTGAACATCGGCACCATCGGTCATATCGACCATGGCAAAACGACGCTCACGGCGGCCATCACGAAGGTGCTGCACGACAAGTTCCCCGACCTCAACCCGTATACGCCGTTCGACCAGATCGACAAGGCGCCCGAGGAGCGGCAGCGCGGGATCACCATCTCGATCGCCCATGTCGAGTACCAGACGGAGCGGCGGCACTACGCGCACGTCGACTGTCCGGGGCACGCGGACTACATCAAGAACATGATCACGGGCGCGGCCCAGATGGACGGCGCGATCCTGGTCGTCGCCGCGACCGACGGGCCGATGCCGCAGACCAAGGAACATGTGCTGCTGGCCCGGCAGGTCGGTGTGCCGTATGTCGTCGTCGCGCTCAACAAGACCGACATGGTCGACGACGAGGAGATCCTGGAACTGGTCGAGCTGGAGGTGCGCGAGCTGCTCAGCGCGTACGAGTTCCCCGGTGACGAGGTCCCGGTGGTCCAGGTCTCCGCGCTCAAGGCGCTGGAAGGCGATCCCGCGTGGACCGAGTCGATCCTGCGGCTGCTGGCGGCGGTCGACGAGTTCGTGCCCCAGCCGGAGCGGGACGTGGACCGGCCGTTCCTGATGCCGATCGAGGACGTGTTCACCATCACCGGCCGCGGCACCGTCGTCACCGGCCGGATCGAGCGCGGCACGCTGCATGTCAACAGCGAGGTCGAGATCATCGGCATCCACGAACAGAAGACGAAGACGACCGTCACCGGTATCGAGATGTTCCGCAAGCTCCTCGACGAGGGCCGCGCCGGGGAGAACGTCGGGCTGCTGCTGCGCGGGGTCAAGCGGGAGGACGTCGAGCGCGGGCAGGTCGTCATCAAGCCCGGGTCGGTCACCCCGCACAGGGAGTTCGAGGCGCGGGCGTACATCCTGTCCAAGGACGAGGGCGGCCGGCACACGCCGTTCTTCCACAACTACCGCCCGCAGTTCTACTTCCGCACCACCGACGTCACGGGCGTGGTGACGCTGCCGAAGGGCACCGAGATGGTGATGCCGGGCGACAACACCACGATGTACGTCCAGCTGATTCAGCCGGTCGCGATGGAGGAGGGGCTGAAGTTCGCGATCCGGGAGGGCGGGCGGACGGTGGGCGCCGGTCAGGTCACCAGGATCGTGAAGTAGCCGCCCTCACACCGAGCCGGACGTGGCCTCGGGCTGGCCCAGGGCCGCGTCCAGCGTCGGATGCGGGGGCAGCAGCCGGGCCAGGCCGGTCAGCCGCAGCACGCGCAGGGTGAGCGGATGGACGCAGACCAGATGGAGCTGTCCGCCCTGGTCGAGGACCCGGCCGCGCGCCCGGTAGAGCAGCCGCAGCCCGGAGCAGTCGAAGAACTCCACGGGCCGCAGGTCGATCACGATGCGCGCGTGCGGGCGGGCCGTCATCCGGTCCAGGTAGGGGAGGAGTTCGACGGCCGCGGCGATGTCGATCTCGCCGTGGAACTCCAGCACCGTATGCCCCCGGTCCTGGCGGACGCGCAAGTGGCGGGTGAGCGGCGCAGGCTCCTGCTGCACGACGACATCGCCTCCAACCTGCTCCTTCGGCGGCGGGGTTGCAGGTCACCGGGGGCCGGGGTGACATCGTGCAGCGAGCGTACGAGCGCTGGGCCGTCACCGGGCACCGAGTGCGAGCAAAACCGTTCCCCGCACTGCAAGTTACCCTCGATGGAGTGAATCTGAGCATGTTCGATTGACATATGTCTGTCAATTGCGCGCCGGGGTCTTCGGGCAGGGTCAGGACAGTGCGTGCCAGGCCTTCGACAGGGCCTGGCGAAACTGCTCGGCCTGGTGTGCGGTGAGATCCCGCACCATCCGCTCCTCCAGCTCCCGCACCGGCCCCTCGTGCCGGGCCAGCAGCTCGCGCCCGTCGGCGGTGAGCAGGATCAGCAGCTCGCGCCGGTTGCGCGGATTGCGCTCCCGCCGGACCAGACCGCGGGTCTCCAGTGACCGTACGAGGTCGGCGATGGACTGGGCGGTGACGAACGAGTCGCGGGCCAGCTGGGCCGCCGACAGTCCGTCGTGCCGCTGCAGGACGGTCAGCGCCGTGTACTGGAGCGCGGTGATCCCCGACGCCCTGACCAGCTCGTCCAGGTGGGAGCGCACCACGAGCTCCACCTGTTTCACCATGTAGAGAAGCGACGGAGGTGCCTTGGTCGTCTGGGTGCCGGTCATGGTCCGAGCCTAGGGCATTGACAGGAAACCTGTCTGTAATGAGACTGCGAACCAGACGATGAATCAACAGGAATCCTGTTGGTTGAAATCTTGGCGATACAGCTGAGGAGTGGCGATGACCACCTTCGAGATCGAACCCGGCCGACTGTTCATCGGGGGCCGGTGGCGCGAGGCCGCCGACGGGGCGCGCACCGAGGTGGTCGACCCGTCCCGGGGCACCGTCGTCACCACGGCCGCGGCGGCGGGCCCCGCCGACGTGGACGCGGCCGTGCAGGCCGCCCGGGAGGCCTTCGACAGCGGCACCTGGTCCGGGCTGAGCGGACGCGAGCGCGGCCGGGTGCTGCACCGCGTCGCCGAGCTGATCCGCGAGAACGCCGACGACCTCGCCCGGCTGGAGAGCCTCGACGTGGGCAAGCCCATCACCCTGTGCCACGCCGTCGACGTCACCAACGCGGCCAACGACTACGAGCACTTCGCCGCCCTCGCCCACTCCCTGCACGGCGCCAACCGAGACACTCCCCTGAACGCACTCGCCTACACCCGCCGCGAGCCGCTCGGCGTGGTCGCCGCGATCACGCCCTTCAACTTCCCGCTGATCCTGGCCGGTTCGAAGCTCGGCCCGGCGCTCGCCGCCGGTAACACCATCGTCCACAAGCCCGCCGACGAGACCCCGCTCAGCGCCCTGTTCATGGCCGAACTGCTCCAGAAGGCAGGTGTCCCGGACGGCGTGGTCAACGTCGTCACCGGCACAGGCCCCGGGGCGGGCGAGGCCCTCCTGCGCCACCCGGGGGTGGACAAGGTCGCCTTCACCGGTTCCACCGCGGTCGGCCGGCACGTGGCGAGCGCCGCGGGGGAGGCCCTCAAGCCCGTCACCATGGAACTCGGCGGCAACGCCGCCCACATCGTCTTCGAGGACGCCGACCTGGAGAAGGCGGTCGGCGCCGTCATCAAGGCATTCGTCTTCAACACCGGCCAGTTCTGCATGGGCGGCCCCCGGCTGCTGGTGGCCCGCCCGGTCCACGACACCCTGCTGCGCATCCTCGCCGAGGCCGTCCCCGGCGTCCCCGTCGGCGATCCGCGCAGGCCCGAGACGGTCGTCGGCCCGATGGCGGGGGAGAAGCACCTGAGGAAGGTCGAGGAGTACGTCGACCTGGCCCGCAAGGAGGGCGGCCGCATCGTCTGCGGCGGTGAGCGGCTCGATCTCGATGGCGGCTACTACTACCGGCCCACCGTGATAGCCGACCTGCCCAACGACTCCCGCGTCGTCCAGGAGGAGATCTTCGGGCCGGTCCTCACCGTTCAGCCCTTCGACTCCGAGGACGAGGCCGTCGCCCTCGCCAACTCCACGCCGTACGGCCTCGCCTCCGGCATCCAGACTGGCAGCCTCGCCCGCGCCCACCGCGTCGCCGAGCGGCTCCAGGCGGGCATCGTCTGGATCAACGACTGGGCGATGCTCGACCCCGCCGTCCCCTTCGGCGGGGTGAAGGACTCCGGGTTCGGCCGCGAGTACGGCCCCGAGGCGCTCGCCGCCTACACCAAGGTCAAGTCCGTCGTCGTCTCGCTCGACTGAGGAGCCTCTGCGATGCCCATCCCCACCCGTGCCGCCGTCGTCGAGTCCGGCGGCGCGCCGTTCGCCCTGAATGACGTCGTCCTGGACGACCCCGGCCCGCACGAGGCGGTCGTCCGGATGGTGGCGGCCGGCCTGTGCCACACCGACCTCTCCGTCGCGAGCGGCGGACTGCCCTTCCCGCTGCCCGGAGTCCTCGGCCACGAGGGCGCCGGTGTCGTCGAGGCCGTCGGCCCGGCCGTCACCGGGGTCGCGCCGGGCGACCATGTCGTGCTGTCCTTCACCTCCTGCGGCGGCTGCCGGGACTGCCGGGGAGGACACCCGGCGTACTGCGCCGCCTGGCTGCCGCTGAACCTCATCGGCGGTCGCCGGGCCGACGGCACCAGCACCCTCAGCCGTGCCGGCGAGCCGCTGGGAGGCCACTTCTTCGGCCAGTCCTCGTTCGCCGAGCGGGCGTTGGCCGACGAGCGCAGCCTGGTCAAGGTCGATCCCGACGTGCCGCTGGAGTCCCTCGCCCCGCTCGGCTGCGGGGTCCTCACCGGTGTCGGCGCCGTGTGGAACGTACTGAATCCGACGACCGGCAGCACACTCGTCGTGCTCGGCGCGGGTGCCGTCGGTCTGTCGGCCGTGATGGCGGCCGCGCTCACCCCCGCCACCACGGTCATCGCCGTCGACCGGGTCGGCGAACGCCTGGCCCTGGCCCGCGAGTTGGGCGCCACCCACACCATTGACGCGGCCGAGGAGGACCTCGGGGAAGCCCTCGCGGAGATCACCGGCGGCCGGGGCGCCGACGGTGTCGTCGAGACGACCGGCAACGTCGGCGTGCTGCGCCAGGGCGTCGACGCGCTCGCCGCCCGCGGCACCCTGGTCGTCGTGGGCGCCCCGCCGTTCGGGACCGAAGTCGCCCTGGACGTCAACGGGTTGCTGGGCGGCAAGCGCATCGTCGGGCTCACCCTCGGCGACGCCGAGACGCAGACCTTCGTACCCGCCCTGGTCCGGCTGGTGAAGGAGGAGCGGCTGCCGCTGCACCGCCTGATCAGCAGCTATCCGTTCGCGGACATCGATCAGGCGGTGCGGGACATGCGCGCGGGCAAGGCCGTCAAGCCCGTGCTGGTGTTCTAGGAACCCACTCTCGCCGCACCGGCCGAAAGCCCAGGTGCGTCCAGTACGAGGGCTTCCGGCCGGCACGCCGAGGGCACGCACCGGACGCCGCTCCCTGACGGGCAAACGTCGCCTGCCGCGGCACTGGGCCACGGGTCACTCGCCCAGCAGGACCAGCTTCCCGGTGGTCCGGCCGGTGTCGCCGAGGCGGTGTGCTTCGGCGGCGCCGGCCAGCGGGAAGGTCCCGGCGATCGTGGCGCGCAGCGCGCCCTGCTCGACGAGGTCCGCGATGGCCTTCATCCCGGAGTGCGAGGCGTCGACGAGCATCCGCAGCGCGCGCACACCGAGCCGCTCGGCCTCCGTGTACAGCTCGTCCGAGCCGACCGGCAGGATCGACACCAGCAGCCCGCCCGGACGCAGCACGCGCAGCGAACGCAGGCTGTAGTCGTCGCCGATCGTGTCCAGGACGACATCGACGTCCCGCACGGCCTCGGTGAAGTCCGTCGACCGGTAGTCGATCAGCTCGTCCGCGCCCAGCTTGCGCAGGAGGTCGTGCTTGCCCTCGCTCGCCGTGCCGATGACATACGCGCCGCGCGCCTTGGCGATCTGCACGGCCACATGCCCCACCCCGCCGGCCGCCGCGTGGATCAGCACCCGCTGCCCCGGCCGGAGCCCGGCCGTCTCCACCAGCGCCTGCCACGCGGTCAGGGACACCAGCGGCAGCGCCCCGCCCTGGACGTGGTCGATCACGGCCGGCTTCAGGGCGAAGGCGCGGGCCGGGCCGGTGACGAACTCGGCGTGCGAGCCATGGCCGAAGGGGTACGGCAGCATGCCGAAGACCTCGTCACCGGGCCGGAAGCGGGCGACGCCGATGCCGACCTGCTCGACCACGCCGGAGACGTCCCAGCCGAGGACGAAGGGCGGCTGTCCCAGGAAGCCGCCGTGTTCGCGGTGCTTCCAGTCGGTCGGGTTGAGCCCGGCCGCCCGCATCCGGACGAGGATCTCGTTGGGGCGCGGCGACGGCCGCTGCAGTTCCACTTCCTTGAGGACCTCGGGACCGCCGAGGACGTCCTGACCGATGGCGCGCATGGTGTTCACAGTGCTCATGGTCATTCAGCCTGCCCTGGACGGCGAGCCCGGGAAATGGCACGATTGCCAACCTTCGATAGGATCGTGCCATGGTGAAGCGGCACAAAGAACGCGTGGTCGTCCTGGCGCTCGACGGGGTCTACCCCTTCGAACTGGGTATCCCCGCCCGGATCCTCGGCGCGGCGGACGGCCGGTACGAGGTGCTGACCTGCTCCGTCGACGGGCGGCCGGTGCGCAGCAACGCCGACTTCACCATCGGCGTCGCACACGGCCCCGAGATCCTGGACACCGCCGACACCGTGGTGATCGCGGCGATCGACCCCGCGCACATCACCGAGGAACTCCCCGACGAGGTCAGCGCCGCCCTCGCGCTGATCCGCCCCGAGGCGCGCATCGTCTCCATCTGCACCGGCGCCTTCGTGCTCGCCGCGGCCGGACTGCTCGACGGCCGCAAGGCCACCACCCACTGGCACCTGGTCGACCACTTCCGGCGGATGTACCCGCACATCGACCTCGACCCGGATGTCCTCTTCGTCGACGACGGCCGCATCCTCGCCTCGGCCGGCGCCGCCTCCGGCATCGACGTCTGCCTCCATCTGGTCCGCAAGGACCACGGCAGCAGGCTCGCCAACTTCGTCGCCCGCGCCTGTGTCGTACCGCCCTTCCGGGACGGCGGCCAGGCCCAGTACATCGAGCAGCCGGTCCCCGAGGAGGGCGCCGCCGGCACCGCCGCCACCCGCGCCTGGGCCCTCGAACGCCTCGGCGAACCGCTCACACTGGCCGACCTCGCCGCGCACGCCCGGATGAGCCGGCGCACCTTCGCCCGCCGCTTCAACGACGAGGTGGGCCTCAGCCCCGGCCGCTGGATCGTCCAGCAGCGCGTCGCCCGGGCCCGCCACCTGCTGGAGGCCAGCGATCTGCCGGTGGACCACATCGCCGGCGAGGTCGGCTTCGCCACCGGTGCCTCCCTGCGCCAGCATCTGCACGCGGCGATCGGGGTCTCGCCGCAGGCCTACCGGCGCACGTTCCAGGAATCCGGCCGCGCCTGAACGTTCTTGTCCGCAGCCGCGTCGGAGGAGCGAGGAACGCAATGGCGGACGGGGATGGGCATGCGCACCAGGCTGATGGCGGTGGTGTTCGCGGTGGCCGTGACCGCGGTGGGCTGCGGTGACGACGGGGAGGGCCTGGTCGTCGAGGGCGCCGCACCGGCCACGCCGTACAGCGGGCCGCTGCAGGTGCCCGCGAAGAACCTCGACGAGGACAGCCCGCGGGCGGTGCGCATCGAGTCCGGCGCCGCGGGCCGCGCGCTGGAGTGCGACGGGGAGATCCACTCGGGTGGCGGCAGCGGGCCGTGGAGCGAGGGCGACGGGGGCTCCACTCCGGCGGAGGGGCTGGAAGCGTACTTCGACATCGAACAGCCGGACGTCCCGCGCACCGGCTACCGCGAGGAGCGCCGGGAGGGCGACCGGGTGCTGTACTCCCTCGACGTCGAGGGCCGCACCAAGGTCGCGGTGATCGTCGCCAAGGGCCGGAAGAACCGCCCCGGTTGGGGCCCGGAGACCAGCGCCTCCTGCGATCCGGCCGAACTCCCCGAGAGCTTCACCGACTCGCAGGGGTACGAGATCTGGACCGACCGGGACGGACGGCGGGTGCCGATCACGACGGTGCACAGCAACGTGGGACCGAACCACTGCGACTGGGAGACGGCCCACTTCCTGGCGACGGGCTGGGGCGAGGACGCCAGGTCGTACGCCCGGGACCCCGGCAGCGTGCTCCCGCCCGGGATGCTCACCTCCGCCTACGACGGTGACGCCAGGCTGCCTGCCGACGCCCGCGACACCGGATACCGGTACGAGGACCGTCAGTTGTGGCTCACGGACGCCGACCCGACGCAGGCGTACGTCCGCACCCCGGACGGCGTCGAGGCCTGGCCCCTGGTGAAGGACGGGTACGGCTGCAAGTAGTTGTCACCGGCTGGCGTGCAGCGCGACCAGCAACTGCCAGACCTGATGGGCCACTTCCTCGGACGTGGCCTCGATCAGGCCGTGCAGCCAGTCGCCCAGCACCCCGGCGAACGTGGCGGCGACGGCGGACGCGACGAGGGGCGCGTCCGCCGCCCCGGCCAGTTCCCGCTCGCGCAGGCTGTACGCCCTGAGATCGCGGTGCAGGACCCGGCCGAGCGGGCCGCCGCCGCCCGGGCTCAGCAACTCCCGGTACAGCCCGGCGTGCGGAGCGAGGGACGCGAAGAACTCCACCAGCGCGGGCGGCGCGTGCACCGGGTCCGGGCGGCCCCGCCAGGCGTGCAGCGCCTCCACCGCCTCCCGCACCACGTCCGCGCAGGCGTCGACGGCCAGCGCCTCCAGGCCGTCGTAGTGCAGATAGAACGTGGCCCGGCCGACTTCGGCGCGGCGTACCACCGCGGCCACCGAGACCCGGGCGAGCGGCCGCTCGGCGCACTCGTCGAGCAGGGCCCGGCGCAGCCGCTCCCGGGTGCGGGCGGCCCGTGGCTCCTCGGGCGGGGGCGTGCTCATCCGGCGACCAGCACGGCGGCCAGGGCGAGCGCGCCGGGCAGCGCCTGCGCGATCAGGATGCGGGGGTTCGCGGTGGCCGCGCCGAACACGCCCGCGATCACCACGCAGGACAGGAAGAAGATCTGGACGCGGTGGCCCGTGGGGTCGGCCGCGATCAGACCCCAGACCAGACCGGCCGCCAGAAAGCCGTTGTACAGGCCCTGGTTGGCGGCCATCGGAGCGGTCGCGCGGGCCATGTCCGGCTCGAAGCCGTGCAGCCCTCGCCCGGGCTTCTTCTGCCACAGGAACATCTCCATCACCAGGATGTAGAGGTGCAGCGCGGCCACCAGGCCCACCAGCACGTTCGCGACCGTTTCCATGGCTGCTCCGCTCTCCATGTTTCCCGACCAGATCCTGGACAGGTGTCCACTGTACATGGACATCTGTCCATGTTCGATTCGGACCGATTCCTGGCGGAGAGTGACGGAACCCTCACCTCCATGGACCGGGCATGGTTGATCCTTTGGTCCTCGAACCCGATAAGCTCCCGTACGGCGCTGCGAGTTGACCCGATCGCGTTCGGTTCGCTCGCGGTGCGTACTCATGAGTGCGGTCCCCTTGCACACCCCCCTTGTTCGATCGTGTTGGTTCGAAGGATGCAGATGGAACTCGCCACTCCGCCCCCGGCGGCGCGGGCCCCTGTCGCCTGGTACAGCTGGTGGCTGATGCCGCTGGCCTTAGGAGGCGGGACGGTTGCCGCGACATTCATGAGCTCCGAGCGAATAACCGCCGTCGTCGCCGGTGCCGCGGCCACCGCGGCCAGCACCGTGTGCGTACGGCTCCTGATCCGCACCCGCACGCAACTGCGCCGCGCCGAGAGCGAGTTCCGCGCCTCCCAGGCCGGGCACTCGCAGCAGTGGCAGCAGCACGTGGCGGGCCTGGAGCGGAAGTTCGCGGCCGAGCGCGTGGCCCGGGAGGGCGAGCGCGCCGCCGTGGAGGGCCGGCTCGTCGAGCAGTCCGGCGCCTATGAGGCGCAACTGGCCGAGCAGGCCCGGGCGTTCGAGGAGCGGCTGGCCGGACAGGCCCAGTCCTACGAGGCCCAGCTCGCCGACCAGGCCGAGGTCTACAAGGAACAGCTGACGCACCAGCACGACGCGGTCGCGCGCCTCGCCGGTGAGCAGCTGCCCGAGGCGCTGGAGCGGCTGCGCGCCGGAGAGGCGGTCGACGACCTGCTGCCGGCCGTCAACCAGTGCGCCAAGGTCAGTTCCGAGCTCCAGGCCGAGCTGCGCAAGGTCCTGCGGACCTCCCTGATCGGTGTCGAGGCGGAGTTCAACCGCTCGACCTCCGCCGAGCAGGCCGTGATCAGCATCGGCAACCGTATCCACGTCCTGACCAGCAAGCTGCGCGGGCGCCTGCACGAGATGCAGGGCGAGCACGGACGGCTGCCGTCCGTGGCGCGCGGTCTGATGGAGCTGGACCAGGCGATCGGCCCCGCCGACTGTCTCGCCGCCAGCATCGGTGTGCTCGGCGGCTCGGACCGCCCCGGCCGGCAGTGGCAGGAGCCGCAGCGGCTGCTCAGCGTGGTCCGCGGCGGCATCGGCCGGATCAAGGACTTCCACCGCGTCGAGGTACGTCATCTGCCCGAACTCGGCGTCGACGGCGGCCTGGTGGACCACCTCACGCTGATCTTCGCCCACGTCCTGGACAACGCGGCCCGCTACTCGCCGCCCACCGAGCCGGTGGTCGTCTCCGGCAAGGAGGTGCCGAACGGCGTCGGCATCGAGATCCAGGACTCCGGCAAGGGCCTGAGCGAGGAGAAGAAGCGCGAGGCCGAGCACGCCCTGGCCGGCACCGCGCCCGGCGCGGGACTCGGCGGTATCTCGGAGGACGCCAGCATCGGACTCAGGGTCGTCGGCGCGCTGGCCCGTCGCTACGGCATCCGGGTCACCTACGCCGACTCGCCGTGGCTCGGCACCTCGGTGGTGATCGTGGTCCCGCACAAGTACTTCAGCCCGCTCCCGGCGTCCGCCGCGGCCACCGCCCCGGCCGCGACCGCGACGGAGCCCGCCTCCCGTACCGCCGTCGCCATCGCGCCGGCCGAGACGGTCGCGGGTGACGATGTGGACACCACGCCCGGAGGACTGCCCCGGCGCCGCAGCAAGCGGAGCGAGGCGGCCCGCCACGAGCCGGCCGAACGCACCGAACGCAGCGAGGGGACCGCGGTCGCGGCCGTCCCGCCGGACGCGTCCTTCGCCGGTCTGGCCGCCTTCGCCACCGCCGGCCGGGAGTCCGGCGAGAGCGACAGCGGGGCCGGCGACGACGTCACCGCCGGGCGCGAGTCCACCGAGCACCACACCGAAGAGAGCGACAAGTCCGTATGACGCAGCAGGGAACCGACGTGAGCTGGGCGCTCCGCGATCTCGTGGAGTCCATCCCGGAGATCCGTTTCGCCCTGGTGGCCTCCAGCGACGGCAAGGCCATCACCTCCTACGGCGCCGAAGACCCCGACGACGTCGACCGCTTCGCCGCCGTGGTGGCCGGCCTCCAGGCGCTGGCCCAGCCGGTCGCCGAGCAGTTCCCCAAATACGCGGGGCAGCTCCGGCTGGCGATGATCGAGGTCGACGGCGGTCACCTGTTCGTCGTACGGGCCGGGGTGGAGACGTATCTCGGTGTCCTCGCCCGCGAGGGCCTCGACCAGGGGCTGCTCGGACACCAGATGAGGGACCTGGCGCGCAGAATGGGCGAGCTGCTCGGCACCACTCCGCGCCTGGAGGAGCACTCTGGATGAGTGCTCCCCGCCGGCCCACGGACCCGTCCGGTCTTGAGCGCTACTACGTCCTCACCAAGGGGCGCAGCGGACCGGGCGGTTCGGCGTCGAGCCTGGACGTGGCGACCCTCATCGTCTCCCGTGTGGCCCCCGTACCGGGCATGCAGCACGAGCACGAGGAGATCCTGCGGCGCTGCCGCGATCCGCTGTCGGTGGCCGAACTCGGCGCCCACCTCGGATTGCCCTTCAACATTCTCGCGGTGCTGCTGGCGGATCTGCTGGAGGCAGGCCGCGTCGAAGCCCGTGACCCCATCCCGGTGCACGGCGCCGGCCGCGGGCCCGACCTCGCGCTCCTTGAGGAGGTACTCAGTGGACTTGAAAGGCTTTGACCACCCCGGTGGTCTTTCGGCCGGTGGCACCCGCTCGGTGAAGGTGATGATCGCCGGCGGGTTCGGCACCGGGAAGACCACCATGGTCCGCTCGGTGAGCGACATCAAGCCGCTCACCACGGAGGAGACCCTCACCCAGGCGAGCGCGGACGTCGACCACCTGATCGGTGTCGCCGACAAGACGGAGACCACGGTCAGCCTCGACTTCGGCAAGATCAGCATCAACGACACCCTGATGCTGTACCTGTTCGGGACGCCGGGCCAGGAACGCTTCTGGTTCCTGTGGAACGGCCTGTTCAAGGGCGCGCTCGGCGCGGTCGTGCTGGTGGACACCCGCCGGCTCGCCTCCAGCTTCCGGGCCATCGAGGAGATGGAGCGGCAGGAGGTGCCCTTCGTCATCGCCCTCAACGTCTTCCCCGACTCCAAGGAACACCCCATCGAGGAGATACGGGACGCCCTGGACATCTCCCCCCACACCCCGGTCGTGGTCTGCGACGCCCGCGACCGGGCCTCCAGCCGAGATGTACTGATCACCCTGATGCGTCATCTGAAGGAACGCTCTGCCGTCGCACTGGAGCCCCGATGAACGACCAGAACCTCGACAGTCCCGACGCCCCCCGCGGCTGCCCGGTCGCGCACGGTTCGGCAGAACCGGCCCGGCTGTACGGGCCCGAGGCGGCGACCGACCCGCGCGGCATCTACGAGCGGCTGCGCAAGGAGCACGGCTCCGTCGCGCCGGTGCTGCTGGAGGGCGACATCCCCGCCTGGCTGGTCCTGGGCTACCGGGACAGCCGGCGAGTGCTCGACAATCCCCGCCAGTTCGCCCGGGACGGGCGGATCTGGCGGGACTGGCGGGAGGGCCGGGTCGCGGACAACTCCCCGCTGGTTCCGATGCTCGCCTGGCGCCCCGACTGTGTGTCCCAGGACGGCGAGGCTCACCGCCGACTGCGCGGTGCCGTCAGCGACGGGCTGCAGTCCGCCGCCGACCGCGGTATCCGGCGCCACGCCACGCACTTCGCCAACAAGCAGATCGACGCGTTCGCGGGCTCCGGCCGCGCCGATCTGGTGGCGGACTACGCCGATTTACTGCCGATGCTCGTGGTGGCCCGCATTCTGGGGCTTGCCGAAGCGGAGGGGCGGCGCCTGGTCGAGTCCTGCGCCCAGGTGATGAAGGGCGGCGAGGACGCCGTCATGCACGACGGCGTGATCAGGGAGATCTTCGGTGAACTCGCCGAGCGCAGGCGGTCCGAACCCGGCTCCGACCTCGCCACCGGCCTGCTGGAGCATCACGCGGCTCTCGACCACGACGAGGTCGTGGCCCACCTGCGCGCGGTGCTGATCGCCGCGCACGTCACGACCAACCTGCTGGCCCGGGTGCTGGAGCTGGTCCTGACCGACTCCACCCGGCTCTCCGGGCTGATCAGCGGTCAGCTGACCGTCTCGGCGGTGGTGGAGGAGGCCATGTGGAACTCTCCGCCGCTGGCCGTCCTGCCGGGGCGCTTCGCCGCCAGCGATGTCGAACTGGGCGGGCACCGCATCGAGGAGGGCGACCTGCTCGTCCTCGGTCTCGCCCCGGGCAACCTCGACCCCGAGGTCCGGCCCGACCCGGGTGTCTCGGTGCAGGGCAACCAGGCGCACCTGGCGTTCGGCGCGGGCCCCCACGAGTGCCCCGGGCAGAACATCGGGATGTCCATCATCGAGATCGCGGTGGACGTCCTGCTGCACCGTCTGCCGGGCCTGCGCCTGGCCGTGCCGCCGGAGGAGCTCACCTCGACCGCGTCCACATGGATGTCCCAGCTGGACAGCCTGCCGGTCGAGTTCGAGGTATAGGCCCTCAGACGCCGCTGCCCGGCCGGGTCACCCGGCCGGGCAGCGGCGTTATCCGTCGAGCCAGTCGCCTGCGAGGTCCGAGGGACGGTATCCCGTGGCGTTCCAGAGGAAATGCGGGTGGGCGCAGCCGAACATGTAGGCGAGCAGTGCGGTGTCCTCCCTCCCGGTCCGAGGGTCGTACAGGGCGTAGAAGAATTCGGATCCGACCGCGCCGGAGTCTTGTTGGACCTGACGGGCGCGGGCCGTGGACGGTGCGGCGCGGGATGCCTCCACAGCGGCGATGTACGTGCGGCGCAGGATCTCCCAAGTGCTGTCGGTGTTGCCGTGCCAGGGGCCGTGCAGCGCTTCGAAGGCATGGAGCTCGGCGTCGAAGAGGGGCCAGGTCTCCGGGTGTTGGGCTCGGCAGCGCGCGGACAGCTCGGCCGTCCGGGTGCTCAGAGCCGGTGCGGAGGGCCGCGGGGCGATGGTGAGGGTGGTGCCGTGGGTGAGGATGCCGGTGCAGGCGTTGGGCTGAAGGTCGCACAGCGGGCACTCCTGGGCCGGGGGGAGGCCCTGGGTGATGCCGTCGAACCACAGGGCGTGGCGGCCCGTGAGCCCCATCCAGACGACGGTGCTGGTCATCAGCCAGGTGTTCCACATCGAGGAATGCGCCTCGGGCATGCAGCCGTACTTGATGAGGGCGATGGCGCAGGCGGCGTAGAGGGCCTTGGTGTGGGTGGGCAGGTCGGCGAGCCAGAAGTTGCTGATCTCGCCGGTGAGCGCGTCGACCCGTACGTCGGTCATGTCGTCGACGACGCGGCACAGCAGCAGGGAGGCGAGGTGCTCTTCCTGCCAGAGTTCGGTGTCGGGGGAGACGTGCCAGAACAGGCAGTCCATCATCTGCAGGGCTGAGTAGGTGCTCTGGCCGAGTGGGTTGGTCTGGGGGAGCGTGACGCTGCCCGCGTGGTGCTGCTGGAGCCAGTACTCGTCGACGGATCGCTTGTGGGCCGCGTAGAGGCCGCAGACCAGGGCCCGTGCGCTGTTGGTGCTGAAACTCTCGGCCAGGCGGCCTTCGATGAGTTGGGTGAGCTGCGTGGTGTCTATGGTGTCGATCACGCGTTTGTACTCGTGGAAGAGGAGGATGTCGTCCTCGAAGCGGTGGCGGTAGCCGAGGTCTCGCTCCAGGTCGTTCATCTGCCGGACCACGGACCATCCACCGGTCAGGACGCTGTCGAGTTCCCGGCGGTACGGCCAGGTCTTGACGGTGAGGGGACGACCGGCGCTCTGCCGCCAGCGGTAGTCAGCCACTGTGCGTTCGGGGGGCGTGGGCAGCCGCCGGCACAGAGGGCAGGGGCAGACGGTTGTCTGCTCGTCCTCGTGCGGCGGCGTGAGTGCCCGGCTCCTCCAGGCCCCTTCCAGCATCATGGAGGTCAGTCGGCAGACCTCGATATCGGTGCTGACCTGGGGGAAGGCCGCTTCGATCACGCGCAGGCTGGAGTCGAGCCGCCCCAACCTCGCGTAGCCCTCCTCGTCGGGCGGGAGGAACGCGCGCGGCGCCAGTTGGAGGGCTCCCTCCACATGCAGCGTGGTGCTGGAGTGGGGGGAGCGGAGTGCGTCCAGCCGCTGCTGAGCGGCGTTCTGGCCATCTCGGTACTGCTCGGTGCACCCATTGATGTGTGTCACCAGGAGGCGGGCCAGGGCGTTTCCCGCCTGGAGCCGGGCGCTCGGCTGCGTCGGGAGCAAGCTGTCGGTGACGTCGAACCGGACGTCCTGAGGCATGTGCTTCCTTTCGGGAGACGTGGCGCAAGGTCCCCCGCGCCCTGCGGCCGGGGCGGTCGCACGACCGCCCGCTGATTCGAACTCGCCTTCCCGATGCGAAAGTTGAATCGAGAAGCGGAACGAGACTGCCCAGAGCGTAAATGATCTACACCGTGACCCGACCGTGATATCCGTTACTGCTCAAGCCACTTGAGCTGCGTATACTCGCTCGCCCCCCGCATAGGTCAGCGCCACCCGTGTCGCCGAGAGCTCCTCCGGCGGAACGGCGAACGGATCCCGGTCCAGGACCACGAGATCCGCCAGCGCCCCGGGCCGCACCACTCCGGTGTCGTCCAGGTGGTTCACATATGCCGATCCGGCCGTGTAGGCGGTCAACGCCTCGGCGAGTCCGATGCGTTCACCCGGCAGGAACACCGGCCCCGCACTGCCCGGCGCCACCCGGTTCACCGCGACATGGACGCCCTCCAGCGGGTCGGGGCTGCTGACGGGCCAGTCGCTGCCCGCCGCGAGCCGGGCACCGGAACGCAGCAGCGCGCCGAACGGGTACTGCCACCCGGCTCGTTCGGCCCCGAGGAAGGGGATCGTCAGCTCGTCCATCTGCGGTTCGTGCGCGGCCCACAGCGGCTGGATGTTCGCCGTGGCCCCGAGCGCCGCGAACCGCGGTACGTCGTCGGGGTGCACGATCTGGAGATGGGCCAGGTGGGGCCGCGTGTCGCTCGGTCCGTTCGCCGCGCGCGCCGCCTCGATCGCGTCCAGGGCGTCGCGTACGGCCCGGTCGCCCAGCGCGTGGAAGTGGCACTGGAAGCCGAGCGCGTCCAACTCGGTGACGTACTTGGGGAGTTGACTCGGGTCGACGAAGCTGGTGCCCCGGTTGGCGGTGGCGCAGCCGCACTTGTCCAAGTAGGGGTCGAGCAGCGCCGCGGTGCCGTTCTCGGCGACCCCGTCGAGCATCAGCTTCACGGTGCCGGCCCGGAACCGGCCGTACCGCAACGCCTCCCGGCGTTCGACGAGTTCGGGGATCTGCTCGGCCCCGCGTCCGCGGTCCCACCACAGGGCGCCGACGACACGCGCGGTCAGCGATCCGTCGCGGGCGGCCGCCAGATACGCCTCGGCCGGGTCGTCCATGCCGAGGAAGTCACCGACGAGCGCGTCCTGCCAGGCGGTGATGCCGAGGGAGTGCAGATGGCGCTGGGCGTGCAGCAGAGCGGCGAGCCGGTCTTCCGGCGTGGCGGGCGGGGTGAGCCGGCCGACCAGCCGCATCGCCCCCTCCTGGAGCGTGCCGCTCGGCTCACCGGCCGCGTCGCGCTCGATGCGCCCGTCGGCCGGGTCGGGCGTGTCGCGGGTGACGCCGGCGAGCTCCAGGGCCCGGCTGTTGACCCACGCGCCGTGGTGGTCGCGGTTGGGCAGATACACCGGCCGGTCGGGCACGACCGCATCCAGCAGCTCCTTGGTCGGCGTACCGCCCTCGAAGGCCTCCATGGACCAGCCGCCGCCGGTGATCCACTCCCGCTCGGGATGCGCCTCGGCGTACACGCGCACGGCGGCGACGGACTCGGCGGCCGTCTTGGCGCCGGTCAGATCGCACTGGGTGAGCTCAAGGCCCGCCGGTACCGGATGGACGTGCGCGTCCTGGAAGCCGGGCAGCAGCAGCCGCCCTGCCAGGTCGACCACTTCGGTCCGCGGTCCGGCGAGTTCCCGTACCTCCTCCCGTCCTACGGCGGTGATGCGGCCGCCGGTGACGGCGACGGCGGTGGCGGTACGGCCCTCGGGGGTGAGGACGGGGCCGCCGGTGAAGAGCAGATCTGCGTGCATGTTCCGTTTCCTAAGGGGCGGTCGGGATCAGTTGCGGGGCTTCGGCGTCGGAGCCCCGGCCGGTGCGGAAGTACGGTGACTTGCGTACGTAGCGGGCCCAGGCGGCGGCCAGGAAGCCGGAGGCGATCATCGCCAGGGGCGTGGCCAGCAGGAACCAGCCGTTGTCGGCGCTGACTTCGAAGTGGTCGGCGGAGGTGTAGAAGGACCAGCCGAGGTATCCGCCGAGCCCGAGCAGGGTCAGGGCGCTCAGCGTGGGCAGCACCACGGCCCGTATCCCCTGCGGCCAGTCCTCGCGCAGCAGGGAACGGAAGCGGACGGCGGCGGCCAGTGCGGTGAGGGCGTAGGACAGGGCGACGATGATGCCCACCGCGGTCACGGTCGCCATGATCATGTCGGCGAGGCGCGGAATGACCAGGGCGAGCGTCGCGACCGCCGCCGCGAGCGCGCCGATCAGCAGCGTCCCGGCGGCCGGAGTCCCGTACCGGGGGCTGACCTTGGACCACACCGGGCCGAGCGTACGGTCCCGGCTCATCGCGAACATGCCCCGGGCCGCCGGGATCACCCCCGCCTGGAGCGAGGCGACGGCCGAGAACATCAGCGCCACCAGGGGGAGGGCCGCCAGCGGCTGGGAGGCCAGCCGGTCGCCGAAGAACGCCAGTCCCTCGGCGCCATGACCGGCCAACTCGTCCTCGGACAGGACGCGTTGGAAGGCGACCGAGCCGAGCAGGAACAGCGCCAGCATGGTGAACAGGGTGGTGAAACCGGCCCGGGACGCGTCGCGGGGGTCGCGGACCTCCTCGTTGACGGTGAACGCCGCCTCGAAGCCCCAGTAGCAGAACACCGACAGCAGCATCCCCTGGGCGAGCGCCGTCGCCGAGGGGATCGCGAACGGGTCGAACCAGCTCAGGCTGAAGGCGTGCGGTCCGGTGACGATGCCGTATCCGCAGAAGCCCAGCAGGACGGCGTACTCGAAGACCAGCAGCCAGCCCTGCAGGCGGGCCGCCTTGCGGACGCCGGTCACGGCCGTCACGGTGACCGCGGCCAGGACCACGATGCCCACCGCGGTCGTCTGCGCGGTCGAGCCCGGGTCCAGGCTCAGGCCGCCCAGCCGGCGCAGCCCGGCGTCCCCGGCGAGCTGGATGACGGCCGATCCGGTGACGGCGGTGGTGTAGGCGAGGAACGCCACCACGGCCACGATGCTCACCCAGCCGACCATGAAGCCCAGCCAGGGAGTGAGCGAACGGCCCACCCATACATAGCCGTTGCCCGCGTTCGGCTCGACGCGGTTGAGGCGGGCGTAGGCACCCGCTATGCCGAGCACCGGCAGGAACGCCAGCAGCATGATCGCCGGCAGATGCAGGCCGACCACCCCGGCGGTGACGCCGAGACCGATCCCGATGCTGGTCGTGGCCGCCGTACTGGACGCGGCGATGGCGACGCCGTCGAGGACGCCGAGGGACTTGCGCAGCGCGGGTGGGTCCACGGCTGGGGGAGTGTCGGTCATGGCGGGCTCCGCTCGCACCAGGGGGCCTGGTCGGCCCCGGTGACCGCACATGAAACTGGCCGTGCACTTCACAGGTCAACGGTGTTGTCATAAGGTGGGGCCACCCGGCACCACGGAGGCAACCATGAGCGACCGTGTCGTCCCGGCCGCCGACCGGCGGCGCAGACGCCCCACCAAACAGGGCGTCGTCCTGTCCGAGGAGCTGATCGTCGCCACCGCGCTGCGGCTCATCGAGGAGCACGGCGCCGAGGCGCTGTCCGTGCGCCGTCTGGGCCGGGCCCTGGGCGCCGACCCCAGCTCCCTGTACCGCTACTTCCGGCACACCGACGACCTGATGCTCGCCATCGCCGACGAGCTGATCGGACGGACGCTGCGGATCTGGCGGCCGACCGGCGACTGGCGTGCCGACCTGCGCGACCTGGGCCTGCGCATCCACGCCGGGGCGCTCACCCACCCCCGCGCCGCCGTGCTCAGCTCCTACCGGGTGACCGGGCGGGTGCACGAGATCCAGGCCGTGGAGACCGGCCTCGGGGTGCTGCGCGGAGCCGGTTTCCCCGACGCCGAGGCGGTGCGCGTCTACCACGCCTTCGTCGACCAGGCGCTCGCCTTCGCCGCGCTGGACTCGGCCAGCCTGGCCCTGCCGAAGGCCGCCCGGGACGCCGAGATGGCGGTCTGGGAGGCGACGTACGCCCGGCTGCCCGCCGACACCCACCCGCACATCGCCGCGACCGCCCGCCATCTCGTCGCCGACATGCGGCGCAGCTCCTATCCGGCCGCCCTGGACCTGCTGCTCGGGGCGGCGGCCACGCGGCTCGCGGAAATCCAGGGACGTACGTGATCATCCGCTGCCAGACTGGGCCGCACCGACCGATGACGTCCCGCCAGGAGGCTGTCCCCGATGACCCCACCGCCCGCACGTCCCCCGAAGCAGCGCAAGCTCGACACCCTGCACCGCCTGGAGCACGACGAGGACGTGTGGGTCGCCACCGCCGGGGCCGACGGGTCAGCGCCGTACCTCGTGCCGCTGTCCTTCCTCTGGGACGGTGAGACGCTGCTCCTCGCGACCCCGGCGGCCAGTCCCACCGGCCGGAACCTCCAGGCGACCGGCACGGTGCGGACAGGCCTCGGGCCGACCCGTGACGTGGTGATGATCGACGGCGCCGTCGACGCGCTGACCGTGGCCGAGCTGCGCGCGGGTGAGGGGGACCGGTTCGCCGCCAAGACCGGCTTCGACCCGCGCGAACTCACCACCGACTACCGGTACTTCCGGGTGCGGCCGCAGCGCGTCCAGGCCTGGCGCGAGGCGAACGAGCTCGCCGGGCGCGAGCTGATGCGCGACGGAGCGTGGCTGGTCGCGGACTGATTTCCCCGCGCCGGGATATCCGAACGGTGGAGGGCGGCGGGGCAGTTCGGCTCCGCGCCCGGAACCGTACGGAGGAGACATGGCACTGGTGAAAGCGGGCGTGGTGGTGCTCGACTGTGCCGAGCCCGAGAAGCTCGCCGTGTTCTACAAGGAGCTGCTGGAGGCCGAGCAGACCGACGCGACCGCCAACCGCGTGGAGATCAGGGGCGCCGGCGGCACCCGGCTGGCGTTCCGCCGCGATGTGAACGCCACCCCGCCGAGCTGGCCGCGCCCGGAGAACTCCCTCCAGGCGCATCTGGACTTCGTGGTGGAGGACCTGGACGAGGCCGAGCGCAGGGTGATCGGCCTGGGCGGGCGCCCGCTGGAGACCAAGGACGTCTCCGGCCCCTTCGAGGAACGCGGGTACGCCGACCCGGCCGGCCACTCCTTCACCCTGCGCCGGGTCACACCGACGGCGCCGAAGCGGGGTTAGCCGAGCGGAGGCGGGGCGGTCAGGAGGCCGCCTCGGCCTTCTTGTCGTCCTTCTTCCCGTCCGACGGCCACACGCCCGTGGTCCGCTCGACGGCCTTCGCGCCCGTGCGGTTCACGGCGCTGCGAACGACCGCGAAGATGGCCCCCTGCAGCGCGGCGGCCAGCAGGACCTCGCCCCAGCCGCGCTCCCGGTCCAGTGGATCGGGGGCGTCGTCCTCGTGCCGGATCGCCTTCCACGTCGCCTGGAAGGCGAGACCCGCGAGCGTGCCGCCCGCCCAGCCGATCACGAACCCGAGGGGTTTGTAGGCCAGGGGGAGTTTGAGCTTCTGCTGCTTGTCCTTCTTGGCCATGTCTGCCTCCTATGCGGTCAGGGCCGGAACCGTCTCGGCCGCGGGTAGCGGCCCGGGCGGGGTGCCGGTGCCGAAGGGCCGGCCGCCCAGCCTCTCGCGGCCGTGCGGGCTCCGCCAGCCGGACAGATCCGGTCCGAGGGGCACGATGCCGGTCGGATTGATACCGGTGTGCACCTGGTGGTAGTGCCGTTTGATGTGGTCGAAGTCGACGGTGTCACCGAACCCGGGCGTCTGGTAGAGATCGCGGGCGTACGCCCACAGCACCGGATTCTCCGCCAGCTTCCGCAGGTTGCACTTGAAGTGACCGTGATAGACGGCGTCGAAACGCACCAGCGTGGTGAACAGCCGGATGTCCGCCTCGGTGATCGTGTCGCCGACCAGATACCGCTGCTCCTCCAGCCGCCGGGACAGCAGCTCCAGCCTGCGGAACACGCCCGCGCAGGCCGCCTCGTACTCCTCCTGGTCCACGGCGAACCCGGCCGCGTACACACCGTTGTTGACGTCCTCGTAGACCTCCGCCATCACCGTGTCGATCTCGCTCCGCAGCTCCCGCGGATACAGATCCGGCGCCCCGTCCCGGTGCAGGGCCGTCCACTCCGTGGCCAGGTCCAGGGTGATGCGCTGATAGTCGTTGGTGACCAGCTGACCGCTCGGCACGTCCACGATCGCGGGCACGCTCACCCCGCCCGGGGCGTCCTTCTCGCGCGCGTCGTAGGCCTCGGCGAGGAAGCGGATGCCGAGAACGGGGTCGCGGCCGTCCGGGTCGAGGGTGAAGCGCCAGCTGCGGTCGTCCTGGATGGGATCGGCGACGGCCAGCGACAGGGCGTCCTCCAGGCCGAGGAGGCGCCGCGAGATCACCGCCCGGCTCGCCCACGGACAGGCACGGCTGACGACCAGCCGGTAGCGGCCCGCCTCCACCGGCCAGCCGTCCCGGCCGTCGGCGGTGATCCGGTCGGTGAAATGGCTCGGGGACCGTTTGAACGACCTGTGGCCGTAGGCCGCGTTGCCGTCGTCGGGCATCACGCCCCTCCTTCCCTGGCGGACATTCACCGGGTCCCCCGATTTCGCCGGTCGGCACGGTGTGATCCGCCCCTTCCCGGGCATTCGGCGATGATGAGCGGCGAGGCGACAAGGGCGGACCGCAGGACGCGGGTCACCGTGCTGGTGGCGCTCGCGGCCAACCTCGTCATCGCCGTGGCCAAGACGGTCGGCGGCCTGATCGCCCAGTCACCCGCGATGCTGTCGGAGGCTGCCCACTCGGTGGCCGACAGCGTCAACGAGGTGTTCCTGCTGGCCGCCCTGCGCCGCAGCCGCCGCCCCGCCGATGGCCGGCACCCCTTCGGCTACGGCAAGGAACGCTTCTTCTGGTCGCTGCTCGCCGCCGTGGGGATCTTCGTCATGGGCGGCTGCTTCTCCTTCTTCCAGGGCTTCGAGGCCCTCAGGAACGGCACCGAGAAGAAGCTGGAGGGCTATGTCGCGGGCATGATCGTGCTCGGCGTCGCCCTCCTCGCCGAGGGCACGTCGCTCGCCCGGGCCCTGCACCAGGCGCACCGGCAGGGCGGCCTCGCCGACGGCGGGTTGCGCGACCCGGCCCTGCGCACCGTCGTCGCCGAGGACGGCACCGCGGTCCTCGGTGTGAGCCTCGCCCTCGCGGGCATGGCCCTGCACATGGTCACCGGCCAGGCGGTCTACGAGGCGGCCGCCTCCCTCGCCATCGGCGCCCTGCTCGTCTACGTCGCCTACCGTCTGGGCCGCGACGCCCGCGACCGGCTGATCGGCGAGGCCGCCGACCCCGAGGCGGCGGACCGGATCCGGTCGCTGCTCAGGGAGCAGCCCGAGATCGACAGCGTGGAGGCGCTGTTCACCATGAAGACGGGACTGGAGACGGCCCTGATCGCCGCCCGGGTCGACCTCGTACCGGGCCTGGACAGCGAGGAGGTCGAGGAGGTCGCCGTACGGATCAAGCGGGCCGTCGCCGACGCCGTGCCCGAGGCGGAACAGATCTTCCTGGACATCACCGACCGCGCCGCCCAGGAGGCGTGGCAAAGCCCCGCCGCGACGGGGGAACGCGGCGGGGCCTGACGCACGGGTGCCCTGCGGACGCGGCTTCATGCGTCCCGGGCACAAGAATTTCTCCGAGGGCCGTCAGTCGCCCTCGACGGGCTCCAGTACGAACACCGGAATCTCGCGCTCGGTCTTCTCCTGGTAGTCGGCGTACGGCGGATACGCCGCCACGGCACGCTCCCACCACTCCGCCTTCTCCGCGCCAGTGACCTCACGGGCCGTCATCTCCCGCTTGTCCGGGCCGTCCTGGAGTTCCACCAGGGGATCGGCCTTGACGTTGTGGTACCAGACCGGATGCTTGGGCGCCCCGCCCAGCGAGGCGACCGCGGCGTAGCGGCCCTCGTGCTCCACCCGCATCAACGGCGTCTTACGGATCTTGCCGCTCCTGGCGCCCCGGGTGGTGAGCAGGATCACCGGCCAGCCGGTGTCCTGCAGGGTCGTCCCCTTCGTGCCGCCGGAGCTCTCGTACAGCTCCACCTGCTCGCGCACCCACTGGGTCGGGCTGGGTTCGTACTCGCCCTCAAGAGGCATGGCATCGGTCCCATCGTCATGTTCCGCGACTGACTCTCTGCTTCAACACAGATGCCTGCGCGTTTCATCCGCCCGGCGCGCGACACGAGCCAGGGGATGCTGGACCTCCCCGTGACCTGGTAAGAGGCTGACGGTCATGCACATCGACATCGACAAGGACGTCTGCATCGGCGCCGGACAGTGCGCGCTGGCCGCGCCAGGCGTCTTCACCCAGGACGACGACGGCTTCAGCACCCTGCTCCCCGGCCACGAGACCGGCTCGGGCGGTCCGATGCTCCGCGAGGCGGCCCGCGCCTGCCCGGTCGGCGCGATCACCGTGTCCGACTGAGCCGCGGCGGATCGAGTACGGCCACCTCCAGGCGGCCGAGCCGGTCCGGATCGGCGATCACCTCGTAGGAAAGGATCCGCTCGCCCTCGACGGTGACCCTCCAGCCGGTCCAGGACGACCAGCAGGGCCAGCCCCACCGAGTCGCCGAGCAGCGCCGTGTCCTCGGGATCGCCCGCACCGCCGCCCCGCTCCGGCGGCTGCTGCCCGTACCTGTGGGCCTTCGACGGCAACCGGATCGCGGTCCGCTTCCAGTACGAGTGCCGCGACGCCGACGGCCAGTGGTGGCGGTCGTACGGCAACGAGCTGTGGGAGTTCGACGCGCACGGTCTGATGACCCGGCGGGAGGCCGGCATCAACGACGTCCGCATCGAGGAGCACGAGCGCCGGATCCTCGGCCCGCGCGGGGAGGAGCCGCTGCCCGTTCAGTAGGGTGCGCGGATGAGCGAACAGGCCGGAAAACCCTTCCTCTACGTCGTCGTCTGCGCCGCCGGGATCGCCGCCGGCGTCAGCAAGCTCGTCGTCGCCGCGCAGGAGCGGGGCTGGGAGGTCGGTGTCATCGCGACGCCCGTCGCGATGAACGGCTTCTTCGACACCGCCGCCGTCGAGGCGCTGACCGGCCGCCCGATCCGCTCGGCCTGGCGCACTCCCGCGGATCCGCGCCCCTTCCCACCGCCGGACGCGGTAGTCGTCGCGCCCGCCACCTTCAACACCGTCAACAAGTGGGCGCAGGGCCTGGCCGACACGCTCGCCGTGGCCACTCTGTGCGAGGCGTACGGCCTCGGCGTCCCCGTCGCCGCCCTGCCCTGCGTGGCCGACGCGCTCGCCGCCCACCCCGCCTACCAGGAGAGCCTGGCGCGGCTGCGCGGGATGGGCGTCCACTTCGGTGAGCCGTACACCGGGGATCCCCAGGGGGGCGGCAGTCGGCCGGAGTTCGGCTGGGAGCGGGCGCTGGACCTGTTGGACATTCCGTAGGCGCCGTTCACAACTTGCCGTAAATTACTGCAAGTTGTTGCAGTCCTGGTGCCGGGCTGTTTGACTCACCTCTCCGAGCCGAGAGGAACGAGCCAACCCCATGCGCACCGAGACCGACGTCCTCGTCCTGGGCGGCGCGGGCGTGGACACGATCGTCCACGTCCCCGAACTGCCCCTGCCGTACGCCGACAGCTACCTGATCCGGCCCGGCATCAAGACCCGCGCGGGACAGAGCGGGGACTTCGTGGCGCTCGGTCTGAGCGCCCTGGGCCTGCGCACCCACCACCTCGACATGATCGGCGACGACGCGGAGGGCGACCTGGTCCGCGCCCTCCACCGCGACCACGGCATCCCGCTGACCGCCGTACCGCAGCCCGCGGGCACCAAGCGGGCGGTCAACCTGGTCGGCCCCGACGGGCGCCGGCTGTCCCTGTACGACGACACGCGCTCCAGGGAGGCCGACCGCTTCCCGGAGGGGACCGTGCGCACCCTGGCCGCCGCCGCCCGGCACGCGCATGTCGTCATCACCCACCCCTGTGCCCAAGCCCTGCCGCTGCTGCGGGAGGCCGGGCTGACCATCTCGACGGACCTGCACAACTGGGACGGCGCCAACCCCCACCACGAGCCCTTCGCCCTCGCCTCGGACCTCGTCTTCCTGTCGACCACCGCCCTCGCCGACCACGAGCGCACCATGCGGGACATCGCCGCCCGCGGCCGGGCCCGCGTCGTCGTCGCCACCGCCGGAGCCGACGGCGCCTACCTGCTGGCCGACGAGGCGCTCACACACATCCCCGCCGTCACCCCGCCCGCCCCGGTGGTCGACTCCAACGGCGCGGGCGACGCCTTCGCCTCCGCCTTCCTGCTCGGCTGGCTGGGCGGCGAGGACCCCGCCCGCTGCGCCCTGTACGGCGCCGTCGCCGGGGCCCACGCCTGCACCGTGCCGTCCGCCCGCACCGACGCCATCGACCGCACCGAACTCCAGGCGCGTGTCGCAGAGTTGGCCGCGGACCCCGTATGACGCGCCGTTACGGCGCCCGGGAGGTCCGAGCCGGGTCAGACGCACTCCGCCGTCGGCCCCGCCAGCATGCCGCCGGTGTAGAGCGCCTGCCCCTGGGGCATCCAGTAGCCCAGCTTGGAGACGACCGTGGAGCAGGTGTCCCGCAGGGCGACCCGGACGACCACGGTGGCGGGGCGCCCCGGCTGGAGGTCGGTCAGGGCGCAGTCGAGGGCGTACAGGTTCCGGGCCGTCGAGGGGTGGCGGCCGACCAGCGGATTGACGCAACGGGCATCGTCGGTGGTGAGCTCCACCCCGGAGGCCTCCTCGCCGATGAGCTCGAACCGTGCGCTGCCGTCGCCCCGTTCGCTGTCGCGGTGCACCCTGTACGTCAGGGTCGTCGCCGTACCGCGCCGCAGCGTGCCGCGGTCGACCTCGACGCGATGCGTGGGCGCCGCCTTGGGCGCGCTCAGCGTGAGGGTGGCCCGGACCGTTCCGCTCAGGTCCACGCCCGCAGGATCGGAGCGGACCCGGACCTCGGCCTCGATGTCGTAGGTGCCGGGTCCGGGGTACTCGCGCGAGCCGGGCAGGGTCCCGGAGGCGACCGCCACGCCGTCGCGCCGAGCGGTCCAGGTCCCCGAGGTCAGACAGGCCGAGCGGGCGGGCGAGCCGGCCCGGCGGCAGGTCGCGGGGGCCGAGACCGCCATCATCGGCGTACCGCTGCCCAGGCACAGCGACACCGAGGCCCGCTGCCCGCCGGGCCCCTGCAGGACCCCGGCCGGCGCGCACAGCGTCGCCGGACCCACCACAGCCGGTGCCGGCGGCGGGTCCGGCAGGGCCCACGCCGGCGCCACGACGCCGAGCGGCAGCGCCGCGGCCGCCCCGAGCAGAATCCTCAGCCTGGTCGGACGTGTCCGCACCGCGTTCCTCCCGTACGGCCGCGACCGGCCGGACGCCGGTCCACTGCGCCGAGAATGCGCGAGTGATCCGGCCACCGGGCCGCTCCCACGCCGCACGGTCACCTGCGGGCAGCAATGCGCGGCGCACGCCACGTCGTACGCTCCCCCTGGTACCGACCCCGAAGGCAGGAGCAGCAACGATGCAGTACGTGAAGCTCGGTTCGACGGGCCTGGACGTGTCGCGGATCTGTCTGGGCTGCATGACCTACGGGCTGCCCGACCGAGGCGTGCACGACTGGACGCTCGACGAGGAGGCGTCCCGCCCGCTGATCCGTCAGGCGCTCGAAGCGGGCATCAACTTCTTCGACACCGCGAACGTCTACTCCGACGGCACCAGCGAGGAGATCGTGGGCCGGGCGCTCGCCGACTTCGCCCGGCGCGACGAGTATGTGCTGGCCACCAAGGTGAACGGCCGGATGCGGCCCGGGCCCAACGGCGCGGGCCTGTCCCGCAAGGCGATCCTGGCGGAGATCGACCACAGCCTCGGCCGCCTCGGCACCGACTACGTCGACCTCTACCAGATCCACCGCTTCGACCCGCACACCCCGGTCGAGGAGACGATGGAGACGCTGCACGATCTGGTGAAGGCCGGCAAGGTGCGCTACATCGGCGCGAGTTCGATGTACGCCTGGCAGTTCTCCAAGATGCAGTACACCGCCGAGCGGTACGGCTGGACCAAGTTCGTGTCCATGCAGAACCACTACAACCTCCTCTACCGCGAGGAGGAGCGCGAGATGCTGCCCCTGTGCGCGGACCAGGGCGTCGGCGTACTGCCCTGGAGTCCGCTGGCCCGGGGCCGCCTCACCCGCGACTGGGGCACCGTCACCGAACGCAGCGCGGGCGACAACTTCGGCAGCCGCCTCTACCAGGAGAGCGACCGCACGATCGTGGAGGCGGTCACCCGCGTGGCGAACGACCGAGGAGTCCCACGCGCCCAGGTCGCTCTCGCCTGGCTGCTGCATCGCGACACGGTGGCGGCCCCGATCGTCGGCGCCGCGAAGCCCCAGCACATCGAGGACGCGGCAGCGGCGGTCGAACTGACGCTGAGCGAGAAGGAGATCGAGGAGCTGGAGCAGCCCTACACCGCGCGGGCCATCGTCGGGCACTGACCTAGAAGTGTCCTGAAGATCTTGCTTGGGCCGCCCCGATCGCCCAGGTTCGCCCGCAAAAGTCGATCGGGGCAATCCGGTGCAAGTCGGGCGGGTTTTCAAGATTCTCAGTGGTCTCCTAGTGCGGTCCGTGCGGGACCCCGAACTCGGTTCCGCACGGACCCGCCCCCGCACTCTCCGGCAACGCAACCCGCTCACCGCGCATCGACAGGGTCCGGTAGTAGCCACCGATCCGCTCGGCCGACCGCCCCGCATAGTGGCCGATGAACGACCGCCGGAACCGACCGGCGCTGCGATTCGGCCGAGAACCGTGGACCAGGCTGCCGTTGAAGAACAGCACATCCCCCGGCGCCATATCGATGGGCACGGCCGTAAGTCCCGGCGGGGGCGGGACATGCTCCCGGGCGAAGGACACCTGCTCGTCCGCCTCCTCCGGGCAGAACAGCTCCATGCGATGGGTGCCGGGTACGACTTCAAGGCCGCCGTTCTCCCGGTCGATCACGTCACACGCGATCCACGCCGCCACACAGGTGCCCGGCTCCACCCGCAGATAGAAATTGTCCTGATGCAGCGCCTGCCCCCGAGCGCCCGGTGGCTTGAAATAGAACATGCTCTGCGCCGCGAGCACCTCCTCGCCGAGCAGCCGTTCCAGCACCGCGCGCAGTCGGGGATCGAGCAGCACCCGCAGCGACAACTCGTCGATTTCATGCGGCTGCATCACCCTCGGATGGACCAGCAACGGATCGCCGTCCGCCGCCCGCGGCTCGAAATGCCCCGGCACCGGCCCGCCCGCGTGCAGCGCCGCGAACCGCTCGCACAACCGGTCGATCTCGTCGTATCCGAACAGCCCGCGCGCGACCATGAACCCGTCCTCACGGAACTGCCGGAGCCCGGCGTCGATGTCCGTGGCTGTCATGCGTCCACTCCTTCGGTCAGGGGGTATCCGTACGTCACGCTAGGCCGACGCCCGCCCGAGGAGGATGCCCGTGGTTGCTGACGGATTGCCTGAGACTGCCGACCCGGCCCCGCCGCCCGGTCTGGTGGTCGTCGGCCGCTTCGATCAAGCGGCGGGGTACAGCGTCAACCGGCCGGAAGGCGCCGACAGCTGGCTGTTCACCTGGACCACCGGCGGCCATGGCCGCCTGCGCCAGGGCGCGGCGGAAGCCCGGGCATCGCCCGGCGACCTCGTGGTGCTCGCGCCCGGCGTCCGGCACCGCTACGGCGTCGAACCCGGTGCCCTTCACTGGCAGTTCTGGTGGGCGCACTGCCAGGCCCGGCCGATGTGGCAGGCCTGGCTGCGGCCGTACGACGCCGGGGACGGCCTGTACGTCGTCTCGCCGACCCCGCACGCCCTGCACGACCGTGTCGGCGCGGCGTTCCGGCGGATGCTCGCCGACGCCCGATGGACCGGCACCGGCGCGCCGCCCGAGACCGGGGCCGAGGCGGACCGGGTCGCCGTGGCCCACGGTTCGGCGGCCCGCGAACTCGCCCTGTGCGCCCTGGAGGAGGCCGTCCTGCTCACCGCCGCCACCGCGCGCACCCCCTCGCCCCCGCCCGGAGTCGACGCCCGGGTGCGCCGGGCGGAGTCCCTGATCGCCGCCGACCCGGGCGCCGCGCACACCGTCCGCTCGCTCGCCGGACACGTCGCCCTGTCGCCGTCCCGGTTCGCCCATCTCTTCACCCGGCAACTCGGCGTGCCGCCGATGCGCGCGCTGCGCGAGGCGCGGCTGCGCCATGCCGCACGGCTGCTGGAGGGCACCGACCTGTCCGTGGAACGGATCGCGGCGGCTTCGGGATTCGCCAGTCCTTTTCACTTCAACCGGGTGTTCCGCGAACGCTACGGCACCCCGCCCGGCGCCTACCGGGTGAACGGCCCAATGGTTGCGGGCGTGGACCAGGGTCCTGGCGGGCCGTGATTTCCGGCCGCACGACCAGCCTGATGGGTGGCCGTAATGGTTGTGGAGGCATCTGCCCCGCGCTCAATGAATACGATTGTCCGGCCCGAGGGTGAGACGCCTCGAACCTTTACTGACACGTGTTCAATTACTTGAGCCGCGCACACCGTGCGCAAAACCCCGGGAACTCTTGTTCCCTGCTGCTGACCTGTGCAAAGGTGTGCCTCGCTCCCATACGCCCTGACGCTTCAAAAGAGCCGCGCCCGGAGCATACCCTTTGGTATGGACCATTTAATGCCGCATGCCCTCGGAGGAATGCCGCGTGCACGACGCAGGCTTGCCGAATTCCCCAGGAAACGCCCACCTCCTCGAATTGACGGACGCGCAACTGAGCGCCGAACTCAAGAAGTGGACGGGGGCGTCGCCCGCGCTGCAGCCCGTGGGTGAACTCCTCGACCGGCACTGGGCGGCGGGCTTCGCCTACGCGCGGCTGTGCACCAGCACCGCCCGAGCCGCCGGCATGCTCACCACCGCGGCATTCACCAGGCTCTTCGGGCAGACCCTGCGGCAGACCGGACCGACCTCCGCGTGGCGCCCTCAACTCCTGCTCACCGTACGGCGTGTCGCGGGGGGGTGGGACACCGATCAGCGGCGCGAACTGCTCCACCCCGAGCTGCGGACCGGCGCCGCCGGCGGCGAGCGCGCCGCCGCCCGCCTGCTGCCGCCCGCCCACCGCCGGCTGCTGTCCGGCGCCTTCCAGCGGCTGCCCCAGTCGGCCCGCTGTCTCCTGTGGCACACCGAGGTCGAGTCCGAACCGCTGAGGATCCCGGCCGGGCTGCTGGGCCTGGACGAGGAGGGCGCCCGCGTCGAACTCGGCCGTGCCCGCGACCGGTTGCGCGAGGAGTGCCTCCAGGTCCACCGGGAGCTCGCTCCCGACCAGGAGTGCCGCCAGTACCTGCGGCTGCTCGACGTCACCTATCGGCGCGGCGGCGTCGACATCGACCCCGACCTGCGCGGGCACCTGGACGGGTGCAAGCACTGCCGGGACACCGCCGACCAGTTGGACTGCTTCAACCACGGACTCGGCCCGGCCCTGGCGGAGGCGGTGCTCGGGTGGGGCGCGCGGGAGTACGTGGAGTCCAGGGCGCGCAGCGCGGACGACGAGAGCGTGCCGGTGGCGGAGGCGGCGACCGTGGTGGGGGAGAACTTCGGCGCGGGCCAAGCGCGTGACACACCCCCGACGGCGGCCCCGCCGTCCTCGTGCCGCCGTACGGCCCGCAAGGCCGCCCGCCGTGCCGTGCGGCGGCGCAATCTCACCGTCGGCGTCGTGACCGTCGGCGCGCTGGTCGTGGTGCCGTTGGTGCTGTGGGCCGCCCTGGGCTCGGAGGGCGACACAGCTCCCGCCGACGGCGGCCGGGCCACCGAGGGCACCGGCTCCCAGGGCCGCACACCCACGACCGGCCCCTCGTGGGCCGGGGCCGAGGAGGCGGCGCAGGGCACGCTGACCGGGCGGCTGTACAACATCGCCTCCGGGCTGTGCGTCGGCGTCGTCGGCGGCAAGGTGGTCAAGGGCGCCGAGACCGAACTCGCGGAGTGCTCCGCCCAGGCCGGCCAGCAGTGGGTGTACGAGACCGACGGCCGGCTGCGCAGCGCCGCCGATCCCGAACTGTGTCTGGACTCCGGCCTCGGCTACTCGGTGCGGCTCGACTCCTGCACGGACACCGGAGAGGTCCGCTACGACTTCACGCTCCAGGGCACCCTGGTCCCGCGCGGGGACCAGGAGCTTGCCCTGACGCCCGCCGCCACCGACGGTTCCGGCGCGCTGGTCCTCAAGACCCGCAAGGACGACACCGCCCAGCGCTGGGTGATCGACACCTCCAGGCCCGAACTCCAGCTGGAGGCGGTCAACTGGGCCGAACCCGCGACCCCGGTAGCGCCACCCGCGCCGAAGCCCACACCCACGCCGGCGAAGACCCCGAAGGCCACCGCGACCCCGTCGCCCACACCGACGCCTTCGGCCACCGACTGCTACAGCGACCGGTACTCCTGCTCATGGGACCACGACAACGGCTGGGGCGGTGGCTGGGGCGGCGGCGGTTACGGCGGCGGACGCCGCTGAACACCAGGGCCGTCAGGACTGTCCGGGCCCCGAGCCGGGGGCGAACACCGTCAAGGACACCGAGGACGCGTTGCCGGACACCGGCACCGCACCCGCCGTCCACGGCACCTCGATCGGCTCCCGCTCGTCGGGCGGGGTCACCAGCAGCGCCGCCGGACGGGCGGTTCGCGCCCCGCTGATCTCCGGGCTGGAGTACGAAAGACCCGCCCACGCGCTGTCACCCGGCGCCAGCGTCACGCGCGCCGGTGAGCCGGGAGCGCGCTCGGGGTCCGGGCCGAGCTGCTCGCCGGACGCGTCGACGAAGGCGGCGCCCGGATAGCCGTACACCGTGCAGGTGCGTGCGGAGGCGTTGGTCAGGACGATCGGGACGTTGCGCTGGCCGGCACCGGGATCCATGCGGCCGACCTCGGCGCGCAGTTCGCCGGTGTGGCAGCGGGCCGGCTTCTCGGTGCCTCCGGCCGCCTGTGAGGGGGAGGGCGCCGGTTCGGTGGCGGCGCCCTGTTCGCTCGGGGAGCCGGCGGCCGTGCGGTCGTGCGAGGTGGGCGGCGGCTGCGGGGGAGCGGTCGTGGTGCCGTCGGCGCTGCCGCAGGCGGTCAGTGCGCCGAGCGTCGCGACCGCACTCACGAGCAGCGCGGCCCGGCGCACCGACGAGGACGTGTTCGCCATGTTCTCCACGCTCCTGAGGGTTCGTCACATTCCCGGGTGTCCGCCGTACTCAAGGAGAAACGCGGAAAGCGGACGCCCGCTCAGTCCAGGTCGAGGAGGGCGAGTTCCGCCCAGATCGTCTTGCCCTGGGCGGTGTGCCGGCTGCCCCAGCGCTGGGTGAGCTGGGCGACCAGCAGCAGCCCCCGGCCGCCCTCGTCCCAGGTCTTGGCACGGCGCAGATGCGGGGCCGTGTGGCTGGCGTCGGACACCTCGCAGATCAGTGTGGTCGCGTCATGGATGAGCCGGAGCCGGATCGGCTGCGAGCCGTACCGGATGGCGTTGGTGACCAGTTCGCTCACCACCAGTTCGGCCGTGAACGACGCCGCGCTCAGCTCCCACGAGGCGAGCTGGTCGACGACCTGTTTGCGGATCGGTGAGACCAGCGCCGGGTCGGCGGGGATGTCCCAGGTGGCGACCTGGGAGGCGGGCAGACCCCGGGTGCGGGCCAGCAGCAGCGCCACGTCGTCGGGGGCACCGCCGGGCGGGAGCAGGGCACGCAGGATCCGGTCGCAGGCCTCCTCCAGCGACTCGGTGGGGATCGCCAGGGCGTCCAGGAGCAGCGCGTGGCCGGCGTCGACGTCGCGTGCGCGGTTCTCGAGGAGACCGTCGGTGAAGAACCCCAGCACACTGCCCTCGGGCACATCCAGCTCGGCCGACTCGAACGGCAGCCCGCCGAAGCCGAGCGGCGGCCCGGCGGGCATGTCGATCCGCCGGGGCGCACCCGTCGGCGGGACCATCACGGGCGGCGGATGCCCGGCCCGGGCCAGCGCACAGCGCCGTGACACCGGGTCGTACACGGCGTACAGGCAGGTGGCACCGACCTCACCCGGGCTGCCCTCCCCGCCGGCCTCCTCGGACAGCCGGACGACCAGGTCGTCGAGGTGGGTGAGCAGCTCGTCCGGGGCCAGGTCGATGTCGGCGAGGGTGCGGACGGCGGTGCGCAGCCGGCCCATCGTCGCCGAGGCCTGGATGCCGTGGCCGACCACGTCCCCGACGCACAGCGCGACCCGCATCCCGGACAGCGGGATCACGTCGAACCAGTCGCCGCCGACCCCGGAGCGGGCCGCCGGGAGATAGCGGGAGGCCGCGTCGACGGCGGGCGTGCGGGGCAGTCCCCGTGGGAGCAGGCTGCGCTGGAGGGCGAGCGCGGTCTCGCGTTCGCGGGAGTAGCGGCGGGCGTTGTCGACGCAGACGGCCGCGCGGGCCGTGATCTCCTCGGCGAGCAGCACGTCGTCGGGGGTGAAGGGGTCGGGGCGGCGGAACCGGGTGAGCACCGCGACGCCCAGGGTCAGGCCCCGGGCCCGGATCGGCACGGACATCGTGGAATGGATGCCGTACTCCTGGACCCGGGCGCTGCGCCTGCGGTCCCAGCTCAGCCAGGCGTCGAGGTCGCCGGAGGGCACCGTGGCGACGACGGTGCGGCCCGCCGTCAGCGAGGCGGCCTGCGGGGACTCGGCGGGGTAGAGCTCCAGGTGCCCCGGTTTCACGACGGCCTCCGGGCTGCCCGGGTTGATCGACCGGTGGGCGGCGCGGCGCAGTCCGACCGGAGCCGAGACCGGCGCCGGCGGGCCCCCGCCCTCCTCGTCGGGGTCGAGGAGGTCGATGCTGACGAAGTCGCCGAGCGCGGGGACGCAGACATCGGCGAGCTCCTGTGCCGTCCGGGTGACGTCGAGGGTGCTGCCGATGCGCACGCTGGCCTCGTTGACCAGCTGGAGCCGCTCCCGGGAGAGGTAGTTGTCGGTGAAGTCATGGGCGGCCAGGCACACGCCCCGCACCCGTCCGTGACCGTCGGTGACGGGAGCCATCCGGGCCAGCCAGGCGTGCGCACGGGTCTCACCGCCGGCGCGCATGTACATCTGCACGTCCCGGGCCCGTCCGGTGGCGAGCACATCGGCCATGTGCCCCTCAAGTTCCTCGCTCTGCGCCTTGCCGCCGATCTCGGAGAGTCTGAGCCCCTGGATGCGGTCCTCGGGCAGCCCGATCACCTCGGCCATGGCGTCGTTGATCCGGCGCAGCCGCAGCCGCTCGTCATAGACGGCGACGGCGCACGGCGACTGGGTGAGCGCGGCCGTGGCCAGCGGGTCGTCGGGGGAGCGGGGGCCGCCCGGCTCCAGCGGGGTGACCACGAGCCAGTGGGCCGGGCCGTCCTCGCGCGGCGGGCGGTGGTGGGCCAGCAGCCACACCCGGACCCGGTGGCCGTCCTGATGGCGCAAGGGGACGGTGCCGTCCCAGCGGGGGCCCTCCGGGACGGGAACCGAGCCGTCGGCCAGCAGCTCGGCGGCGGGGCGGCCCACGACGTCGGCGGCCGGCCAGCCCAGCAGTCGCCGGGCGCCGGCGTTCCACTCGACCAGGGTGCCGTGTTCGTCGATGACGGCCCGAGCCGTCGCGGCGTCGTCGATCGGGTCGTGCGGGCTCATCGTCGCCACTCCAACGCGGACACTCACAGTGACCGGTGGTCACCTGAGTTCCAGCGTAGTGCGTCGGCGCCCCGGGCGGACGGGGAACCCCCTGTGCGGGCGGTCGAACAGTCAAGGTCGAAATCCGGCCGTTGTGACCTCTGAGGCGCAAGCGCTTTCTCATGGCTCTTGACGCTGCTGTGTGTCCGCCCGTCAGAATCCGTGTGTTCACGATCAGTTGTGATTACTTCTGGGCCCTGATGAGGGAGAGCCGCCATGACGGTCACTCGCAGATCGGTTCTGATCGCCTCCACGGCCACGCCGGCCGCCGGAGCGCTGATCGGCACCCCGGCGCAGGCCGCCGAGGCCGCCGGGGGGCGCTCCGGCCGCCGTACCGTGCCCTTGCGCGACGGCTGGCGGTTCGCCCTGGTCAACCCGGGCGGGATCACCGATCCGACCGGCGCGTACGCCGACGCCGCCGACCCCGCGTACGACGACTCGGCGTGGCGGGAGACCGCCGTTCCGCACGACTGGAGCATCGAGCTCGCCCCGACCACCGAGCACGGCACCACCAGCGGCACCGGCTTCTTCCCCGGCGGCCTCGGCTGGTACCGGCTCGCCTTCACCCTGCCGCCCGCCCTCGCCGGGAAGCGGATCTCGGTGGAGTTCGACGGCGTCTACATGGACTGCGTCGTGCACTGCAACGGCCAGGAGATCGGCCGCCATCCCTACGGCTACACCGGCTTCGCCCTCGACCTCACCGGGCTGCTGCACACCGACGGCACCACCGAGAACGTCCTCGCCGTCATGGTCCGCAACCAGCTCCCCAGCAGCCGCTGGTACTCCGGCAGCGGCATCTACCGCGAGGCCCGGCTCGTGGTGACAGAGCCGGTGCACGTGGCGCGCTGGGGCACGTACGTCACGACCCCGGAGGTCACCGGGGAGCGCGCCCTGGTGCGGGTGCGGACCTCCGTGGTCAACGGCTCCGGCAGCGGGGCGGACGTCGAGGTCGTCTCGCGGATCGCGGGCCCCGGCGGCCGGACGGTGGCCCGCGCGTCCTCCATCGCCGCCGTCACCGACCGGGCGACCGAGACCCATGAACTCACCGTCCCCGAACCGAAGTTGTGGGACTTCGAGGCCCCGCACCGCTACACCCTCCACACCGAACTCCGCGTCGGCGGACGGACCGTGGACACCTACCGCACCCCCTTCGGCATCCGCACCTTCCGCTTCGACCCGGACGAGGGCTTCTTCCTCAACGGCGCCTACACCAAGATCCGGGGTGTCGATCTCCACCACGACCTGGGCGCGCTCGGTGCCGCCGTGAACATCGACGCCGTCCGCAGACAGATGACCATCATGAAGTCGATGGGCGTCAACGCCCTGCGCACCTCCCACAACCCGCCCGCGCCCGAAGTCCTCCAGGTCTGCGAGGAGATGGGTGTGGTGATGATGGTGGAGGCGTTCGACTGCTGGCGCACCGGCAAGAACCGCTACGACTACGGACGGTTCTTCGACGAGTGGGGCGACAGGGACGCCACCGAGATGGTGCTCGCGGCCCGCAACTGTCCAGCTGTGGTCCTGTGGTCCATCGGCAACGAGGTCCCCGACTCCACCTCCACCGCCGGGCTCGCCATGGCCGACCGTGTCATCGACGCCATCCGCGCCGCCGACGACACCCGCCCGCTGGTCATCGGCTCCGACAAGTACCGGCGACTTCCGGCCAAGGGCTCGGCGGCCGACCGGATGCTCGCCAAGCTGGACGGCCTCGGTCTCAACTACAACACCGCGAAGTCCGTCGACGCCCTGCACGCGACCTACCCGCACCTGTTCCTCTTCGAGTCCGAGTCCTCCTCGGAGACCTCCAGCCGCGGCACCTACCAGGAGCCGGAGCGCCTCAACACCGGCGAGAACTACACCCCGGGGAAGCGGGCGACCTCGTCGTACGACAACAACCTCGCCTCCTGGACCATGAGCGGTGAGTACGGGCACAAGAAGGACCGGGACCGGAAGTGGTTCACGGGACAGTTCCTGTGGTCCGGCATCGACTACCTCGGGGAGCCCACGCCGTACGACGTCTTCCCCGTGAAGGCCTCCTTCTTCGGCGCCGTCGACACGGCCGGGTTCCCCAAGGACATGTACTACCTGTTCCAGAGCCAGTGGACGAGCGAGCCCATGGTCCATCTGCTGCCGATGACCTGGAACCACGAGAAGGGCGACACGGTCGAGGTATGGGCGTACGCCAACGTCGACACCGTCGAGCTCTTCCTCAACGGACGCTCCCTCGGGACCCGGACCTTCGACACCAAGAAGACCACCGACGGCCGGGTCTACCTGGAGACCACCGAGGCGACCGGCGACGACAAGACCTTCACCGACGGCCCCTGGCCCGGCAGTTACACCAGCCCGAACGGCAGCGCGGGCAAACTCCATCTGACCTGGGAAGTGGCGTACGAACCGGGCGAGTTGAAGGCGGTCGCGCGCAGCGACGGCAAGGTCGTGACGACGGATGTGCTGCGGACCGCCGGGAAGCCGCACGCCGTACGGCTCAGCGCCGACCGTGACTCCCTGGCCGCCGACGGCCGTTCGCTGGTGTTCGTGACGGCCGAGGTCGTCGACGCCCGTGGAGTGGTGGTGCCCGACGCCGAGGACCTGATCGCCTTCGACGTGGCCGGCGGCTCGCTCGCCGGACTCGACAACGGCCGTCAGGAGAGCGCCGAGCGCTACCAGGCGAGCACCCGGACCGCCTTCCACGGCAAGGCACTCGCCATCGTGCGGTCCGGGACGAAGGCGGGCACGCTGAAGGTGACCGCACGGGCGGACGGGCTGCGGGCCGGCACGCTCACCGTGCGCACCACCCGTGCCGACCCGGTCGCGCTCACCCCGGCCGCGTCCTTCGAGCCGGACCTTCCGGCACCGGTGAACCACCCGCACGCGGACGCCAGTTACTCCGGCCGCCCCGACACCCTCCCGGCCGCCATGCTCGACGGCGATCCGGCCACCGGCTGGTCCAACGGCTTCCACAAGGCGGCCACGGCTCTGCTGCCCGCCTTCGACGGAGCGCGGGCCGAGGACTGGGTGAGCGTCGACTTCGGGCGCCTCCGGACCCTCGACAGGGCCGAGGTCTCCTTCACCGTCGACGCGACGCACACCCTGCCCGCCGCCATCGAGGTCGACGTCTGGGACGGCCGCCGATGGGCCGGGGCAACCGGGGTCTCGGTCGACTGGGCCACCGCTTCCGACACTCCGACCGCGATCACCTTCGACCCGGTGCGCGGCTCCCGGCTGCGCCTCACGCTGACCAGCGCCCACCCAGGTCAGGCGCGCGGCGCGATCCGCATCGGCAAGCTGGAGGCGCCGGGCGTCTGAGGTCGCCTTCCCGGTCCGGGCGGGAAGCAGTCCTGTCCGGACCGTTGACGGCGTGTCACACCGGCAACAAGCATGTCCTGCGTCCGCATCTGGGAGCGCTCCCACGAGAGCGTCGCCCGTACCTCCCCCCGAGGAGCCCAGGCGTGAAACGACGCAGAACCGCCGTACTGTCGCTGACGACCCTGCTCGGAGCGGCGCTGATCGCCCTGCCCGCCCCCGTGGCCGGCGCCGACGAGGTCGAACAGGTCAGGAACGGCACCTTCGAGACCACCACCGAACCGTGGTGGACGAGCAGCAACGTCACCGCGGGCCTGTCCGACGGACAGCTCTGCGCGGACGTGCCCGGCGGCACCACCAACCGCTGGGACGCGGCCATCGGCCAGAACGACATCACCCTGGTCAAGGGAGAGTCGTACCGCTTCTCCTTCACCGCCTCCGGAGTACCCGACGCCAACGTCGTGCGCGCGATCGTCGGCCTCCAAGTGGCGCCGTACGACACCTACTTCGAGGTCGCCCCGCAGCTCAGCGTCTCCGGGAACCGCTACTCGTACACCTTCACCGCACCCGTCGACACCGCGCAGGGACAGGTCGGCCTCCAGGTCGGCGGCAGCGCGGACGCCTGGCGGTTCTGCATGGACGACGTCTCGCTGGTGGGCGGTGTGGAGCCGGAGCCCTACGAGCCCGACACCGGGCCTCGGGTGCGGGTGAACCAGGTCGCCTATCTGCCCGCCGGACCCAAGAACGCCACCCTCGTCACCGACGCGACCGAGCGGCTGCCGTGGCAGCTTCGCGGCGCCGGCGGAGCCGTGGTCGCCCGTGGCTGGACCGTGCCGCGCGGCACCGACGCCTCCTCCGGGCAGAACGTCCACACCATCGACTTCGGCTCCTACCGCTCCCGCGGCACCGGCCTCACCCTGGTCGCCGACGGGGAGACCAGCCGCCCCTTCGACATCGACGCGAGCGCCTACGAGCGGCTGCGCCTGGACGCCGCGAAGTACTACTACACGCAGCGCAGCGGCATCGCGATACGCGATGATCTGCGGCCCGGCTACGGCCGTCCGGCGGGCCACGTCGGCGTCACACCGAACCAGGGCGACGGGGCCGTGCCCTGCCAGCCCGGCGTGTGCGACTACACCCTCGACGTCACCGGCGGCTGGTACGACGCCGGCGACCAAGGCAAGTACGTCGTCAACGGCGGTATTTCGGTGTGGGAGCTGCTCAGCACCTACGAGCGCGCGCTGCATGCCCGCACCGGACAGCCGGAGCGGCTGGGCGACGGTACCCTCGCCATTCCCGAGAGCGGCAACAACGTGCCGGACATCCTCGACGAGGCCCGCTGGGAGCTGGAGTTCCTGCTGAAGATGCAGGTGCCCGACGGGAAGCCGCTGGCCGGCATGGCCCACCACAAGATCCATGACGAGCAGTGGACAGGACTGCCGCTGCTGCCGAGCGACGATCCGCAGAAGCGTGAACTGCATCCGCCGTCGACCGCGGCGACCCTGAACCTGGCGGCGACGGCCGCGCAGGCCGCGCGCCTGTACAAGCCGTACGACCGGGACTTCGCCGCGAAGGCGCTGGCCGCCGCCCGCAAGGCATGGTCGGCGGCGCTCGCGCATCCCGACCGGTACGCCTCCGAGAGCGACGGCACCGGCGGCGGCGCCTACGCCGACAACAACGTCACCGACGAGTTCTACTGGGCCGCCGCCGAGCTGTATCTCACCACCGGCGAGAAGCAGTTCGCGGACCGCGTCCTGAACTCCCCGGTCCACACGGCCGACATCTTCGGCGCCAATGGCTACGACTGGGCCAGGACCGCCGCAGCGGCCCGCCTCGACCTGGCGACCGTGCCGAACAGACTGCCCGGCCGCGACAAGGTGCGCCAGTCCGTGATCAAGGGAGCGGACCGCTACCTGGCCACGCTGAAGTCACAGGCATACGGCATGCCCTACGCCCCCGAGGGCAACCTCTACGACTGGGGCTCCAACCACCAGATCCTGCACAACGCGGTGGTCATCGCGACCGCGTACGACATCTCGGGAGCATCCAAGTACCGGGACGGCGCGCTGCAGAGCATGGACTACCTCTTCGGCCGCAACGCGCTGAACATCTCGTACGTGACCGGCTACGGCGAGGTCTACTCCAAGAATCAACATTCCCGTTGGTACGCCAAACAGCTCGACCCGAACCAGCCGAACCCGCCGGTCGGCACCCTCGCCGGAGGACCCAACTCCAGCATCCAGGACCCCTTCGCACAGAGCAAACTCCAGGGCTGCGTCGGCCAGTTCTGCTACATCGACGACATCCAGTCCTGGTCGACCAACGAGCACACCATCAACTGGAACTCGGCACTGACCCGGATGGCGTCCTTCGTGGCGGACCAAGGGTGACCCGCTGAGCCCGCTCGGGCGGCACACTGGGCGCATGAACTCACCGGTTCCGCACGCAGATCCCCGCCGCACGACCGTCGTCGTGGTGGGCGTCGACGCCTACGAGGCGGGGTCGCACTGGGCGCTGGACGGCCCCGTGTCCGACGCGCTGCGGTTCGCGGACTGGTTCCTCGCCCGGGGTGTGCCGCCCGAGCGGATCACCGCGCTGCTGTCCGCGCCGCCGGAGCGGGCGGCAGCCGCGCCGAAGGTGCCGTACACCGTCCTCGGCGCGGACCGGGCCACCGTGCACAGCACACTGCTGCGGACCGTCGCGGCGGAGCCGAGCGAGCTGCTGTGGGTGGTGTGGGGCGGGCACGGCGTGGTGGACGCGGAAGGCAGACGGCGGCTCTTCTACGCGGACGCCACCGCGGACGACCCGCTCAACCTGGACTTCGACGCGCTGTTGACGTACTACCGTGCCGCGCTCCGCCACCCGCGCCAGATCTGGCTGGTCGACGCCTGCCAGCTGCTGCACAACCCGTGGCGCGCCCGACGCCAACTGCCGCGTGAGGACTACGGCACGCCGATGCCGCGGACCGCACGCGACCAGGCGGTGCTGTTCGCGGCCCGGCCGGGGGAGGCGGCGACGAACCTGTCCGTCCCCGGGACGGGCCTGTTCAGCCGTGAGGCACTGGCGGTCCTCACCGACGACGAGACGGTCGGCATGGGCTGGCCACCGGACCCGGGCGTGGTGATGGACCGCCTGCGCGAGAGATTCTCCCGGTTGCGCGCCGAGGGGCACGCGGCACAGACCCCCACCTACCTGTGGTCCCGCACCTGGGACGGCGACGAGGGCCAGCTCCTCTCCCGTGGCGGCCCCGAACCCACCGTCCCCGCACACGCCGACCTCGCCCCCGACCGGCTCCGCGCCTTGACGGACGCTCTCCTGGCGGTGGAGGAGTTCGTGGAACCACAGGGCCGGGAGGAGATCCTCGGCCTCCTGAGAATCGGCGTCCGGGCCGCCATCCCCCGGCACAGCCGCCCCCGCATGGACACCATCAGCATCCTGCGCACCTGCGCCCGCCGCCCGGGCGCGCTCCGGGAGTTGGCGGAAGCGGTGCTGCTGTGCGCGGGGGGCAGTCCGGAGGCGGAGAGCGCGCACCGGCTGATCGTCGAGGCGTCTGCGTGAGGTGCCCGCGGTCCCTACGATCGGGCCCCATGTACGAGTCCCGTGATGCGGCGGAGTCCGCGAGCGTCGAGTCCTGGCTGCCCCGCCTGTCCCACCTCTCGCTGGACGAGCTTCCCCAGGTGGGCCAGGTCGCCCTGCGGCCCGCGGTGGACATGCTGCTCGCCGGCGTCGACCGGCCGTTCAGCACCAGGGGTGGCAGCGAGCCCAGTTGACCGAGATCCGCCTCACCTTCCGCCTCGGCGGGCAGTCTGCGCTGCACGTCGGATCCGACCGGTCCGGGGCCGTGGAGACCGTGGGTGAGGAAAGCGTTCGTGGGCACGTCACGTGAAGCCGTCGAGGAATCCGAGAGCTCCGCGCAGCCCCTGCGGCCGCACCGTCTCGACGACGTCTCCTTCGGGATGCTCTGCTCCACCGGCGAAGGGTCCAGGCGACGCACGCGCGCCACGGGCAGGTTGATCAGTTCCAGCGGCAGCACGAGCTCCAGCCGCAGCTGCCCCGGACGGTCGCCCTCGGCCCGCTCCACCTCGGAGATCACCTCGCTGACCGTGCGCTGGAGATCGGCGAAGGGGATCACCGCGCTGTCCCGCCCCTCGAAGTCCGGCCCCCGGGCATCGGAGTGGAACCAGTACGACACCGTGTAGTGGCCCTCGTCGAAGGGCGCCGGCATGATCCGGATGGCGAGGTGCTCGTCATGGATGGCCGGCTGCCGCTCCGCCTGCCGGCCGTAGCGTCGGCGGTCGAGCGTCTCCCCGAACTCCCAGCGCACGGCGCGCTGTCGGTTGATCGCGCGGATCTCCTGGCGGTGCGGCGCGTCCATCCAGGCCGAGGCCTCGTCCAGGTACGCCATCCACGGCGGTACCTGTCCGGGTGCCGTGTTCTGTCCCACGAGGTAGAGGAAGTCCGACCAGGGCGTGGTGGAGTGGTCGGGCGGGGTGCGTAATCGGGACAGGGTCGCCCGGGCCAGCAGGCGCCGGCGCTCGTCGTCGGGGAGTCGCAGCGCCTTCAGGCAGTCCGCCAACAGGGCCCAGGACTCGGCGAATTCGGCCGGCAGCGTGCGCGCGGCCCGCCACTCGTCGCAGAGCCGGAACATCAGCAGGGACTCCGCGGAGCCCGGATCCAGCAGGTCCAGGGCGGCGGCGAGACACGCCAGGCCGTCCGGGCCGTGGCCGCCCGGCGCGTCCTTCATGCAGAACAGCAGCAGCAGGTGCAGTTGGGTCGCCACGATGTCGTTGCCGCCGCCCGCCAGGAGTACCAGGTAGAGGCTGCTCCAGGTCGCGCCGAGACCTGTGCGGACCGGGTGGTCGCGGGGGCGGTCCAGGAGGTGGTGCTCGCGCTTGTCGCCCGTGATCCAGGACTCCAGGAACGGGTAGACGCCGATCAGCACCAGCATCAGGGGGAACACGACGATCGGGATCAGCACGCCGAGGACCAGTGTGTGCCCCCCACAGGCTGATCTCCCAGCCCGGCATCACCCGCACCAGGCCCTCCGCGAAGCCCAGGTACCAGTCGGGCTGGGCGCCCGTGGAGACCTGGTCGGCGCGGAACGGGCCGTACGCCCAGACCGGGTTGATCGTGGCGACCGCGGCGAGCAGGGTGAGGGTGCCGAAGACCAGGAAGAAGAACCCGCCCGCCTTCGCCAGATACACCGGCATCAACGGGGCGCCCACGACGTTGCGTTCGGTACGGCCGGGGCCCGCGAACTGGGTGTGCTTGTGGTAGACGACCAGCAGGACGTGCGCGACGACCAGGACCGCCATGATGCCCGGCATGATCAGGATGTGCAGCGAGTAGAAGCGCGCCACGATGTCGTCGCCGGGGAACTCGCCGCCGAACAGGAACATCGACAGGTACGTCCCCACGATCGGGACGGACAGCAGCGCGCCGTTGACGAACCTGAGGCCGGTGCCCGACAGCAGATCGTCCGGCGTGCTCGCTCCCGGAAGGTACCGTTGTACACCCCATCTGACCTGCTGGTATTTACGGGTAAGTACCCGCGCGGTACCGTGAGGTCATGCCAGCTCTCAACGTGGAGTTCAGCGACCGCGAACTTGAGGATCTGCGGCAGATCGCCAAGGAGCGCGGTACGTCGATGAAGGCGCTCGTACGGGAGGCGGCGGCGGCCGACATCGCCCGGCACCGGGCGCTCCAGGAGGGCGCGGAGGCCTTCCGCCGGTTCTTCGCCTCGCACGCCGACGAGTTCGCGGAAGCGTTCCCGGACGACGAACCGCCCGCCAAGGGCGAGGGGCGGGCGGCCTGAGTGATGGCACCCGTCATCCACATCGACGTGCCCTGGCTGCTCCAGCGGCACGAGGAGGTCCTGCCGGACCAGCCCACGATCAACGACTTCTCGGCGCTGGTCGCGGCCGTCGCCCGGCACCGTGTCGACCCGCCGCGCCTCGGCGTGAACTCCGACCCGGCCTGGCGGGCGGCCGCCCTGCTGCACACCCTCGCCCTGCTCAAGCCGCTGCCCGCGGCCAACGCCCGGTTCGCCTGTGCCACGGCCGTGGCCTACATGTTCGTCAGCGGCGTCGGCATCGATCCGCCCTACGGCGCTCTCGTCGACCTCACCCGGGACCTGATCGACGGCAAGACCGACGTCTTCGGCGCCGCGGACCGCCTGCGCTCCTGGCAGATCTGAGGCTCTGGGACGGCCGAGGCCTTGGCGGATCCGGATCCGGATCCGGGGCTCTGGGGCCGCCGGCCGGGTCCGCCCCCCTCGGGGCCGCCGACCGAGGGCGGGAGGAACGAGGTCGGCGGCCGTTCGCACAGGAGAGCCGCCGTCCTGTGCGGGGCCTTCCGAGGGGCCGGTTCCACTTCACTACGTGGCCGTCCGCGCGGGGAGCGTGCGTGGCGCTCCGGCGCGGGTGCGTGATTCACACGGGGCGCAGGGCAAAGCCGAAAGTCGGCGCGGGTGACGGGAGTTGCCGTCGTTTCTGACTTTCTTTCAAAGGTGCGGATGTTGCCCGAGTGCCTTGTTGGCCGTGAGTGTTTTGTGCAAGGGTTAAGTGCCCGTGCGGGGGGTAAAGCCGGGTCGCATTCGTACCGATGGGGGATCGGTCCCGGATGGGGGTTGGTGAATTCACGCTCCCCGCGCTGTTCTTCTGCGCGTGGGAAGGAATCCGCTCAGTGCCCACCCCCCACCCCCCTCGCCCCCCTTACCCCCCGCCCGCCGGCGTCCCCGAGGAATCGGACGAAGCACTGGCCGCCCGCCTCAGAGGCAGACCGGACGGCGAGACGACCCATACGGTCGCCCTGCTGATGGCGCGACACTGGCGACCCGCCCAGGAATACGCGGTGATCTGCCTCGCCTCCCGGACGGAGTCCGCCGCCATGGTCACCTCCGCCGCCTTCCACCAGGTCCTCGACCGGCTGGCGCTCGGCGAACCGGCCACGGCCCTGCGCCCCCGGCTGCTGGTCGCCGTGCGCGACACGGTCCGGGTGTGGGCGGCCGAGGAGCGAATATCGGTTGTCCTGCCGGATCTCGGGAAACCGGCCGGCGGTCGCGGTATGCGGGCCGCGAAGTCCATGACTCCGGAAAATCGCAAGCTGGCCGGACGTTCATTCAACGCCCTTCCCGGACTGGCCCGGTGTCTGCTCTGGCACACCGAGGTGGAGGCGGAAGCGATAACCGTGCCCGCCGGACTGCTCGGCATGGATACCGACACCGCGTCGGTCGCGCTCGAACAAGCGCGTGAAAAATTCCGTGAGGGCTGTGTACTTGCCCATCGAGAACTCGCTCCGACGAAGGATTGCCGCTTCTACAACCGGCTCCTCGACGTCCCCATTCGCCGCGGGGGAGCCCTGCTGCCGGACGTCCAGCAGCATCTCTCGGAGTGCCGCTACTGCCGTTCCGCCGCCGAACAACTGAGCCATTTCGAGGGCGCTTTGGGCACCCTGCTCGCCGAATCCGTCCTCGGCTGGGGCGCCCGCCGCTATCTGGAGTCCCGCCCGGGCCGCACCCAGCAGGGCCCCCGCCCTCGCGGCTCGGCCCGGCACGGCGGCGGACGCCGACGCCTCCTGGCCCGTATCCCCGCGCAGGCGCGCCGGGTGGCGGAGGGGCCGCGACCGTCCCGGGTGCTGCTCACCGGTGTCGGCATCGCCTCGGCGGGGCTGCTCGCGTCGGTCTTCGCCGCCGGCGTCTGGTCCGACGACGACGGCTCAAGTCCGGCCGCCTCGGCGACGGACGCCAACACCGGCGCCCAGGCCCCGCCCACGGTGACCACGGCACCCCCGGGAACCGCCCAGCTCCCCGTCCCGCCACGGCAGACCAGGCTGCGCAACGCCGGAGCCGACCTGTGCCTGGACATCAGCGACGAGCCGAAGGCCGGCGCCGGGACCGAGCTCGCGGCATGCTCGGCGGCGGACACCCAGCAGTGGTCGTACGAGGAGGACGGGCTGTTGCGCAGTGCCGCGGAGCCCGGGCTGTGCCTGGACTCGCATGTGGACGCCGGGGTCGTCGTGCTCGGACGGTGCGCCGACGAGGACGGCGAGCGCGCCGGCGATGTCCGCTACGACCTCACCGTGCAGGGCGAGTTGCTGCCCCGCTGGGACGAACGGCTCGCCCTCACCTCGACCAACGGCGAAGCGGGCTCTGACATCGTAGTCAAGGTCCGCAACGGCTCCGACGACCAGCGCTGGCTGGCCGATCCGGGGGAGTCGGCGAAATCCGGCTCGCTGTCGGTCGCCGCGCCGTCCGGCGGCGCTGGCTGACCACGTCCCGGGGCGGCTCGCCCGACAGGAAACGTGCGCAGGGCGGCCGGGTCCTCGTCCGCCGTCTCGACGACGGTGACGTTCGCCTCGGCGGGAAAGAGCGTGGCCGAGTCCGGCTCCGACGTTCCGGCCGCCGACGTGCGGGGCGATGACGGCGAGGACGTTCATGCGGACTCCTCGACCAGGTCGGCGGGGCTCGGGCCGGCGGGGCCCGCGTGTCCCGACAGGGCGAGGGTGAGGTCGAGTTCGGCGAGCAGACAGCGGATGACGTGCTCGACACCGGCCTGTCCGTCGAGCCCGAGCCCGTACACGTACGGCCGTCCGACCAGCACCGCCCGCGCGCCGAGCGCGAGCGCCTTGAAAATGTCGTCGCCGGTGCGGATCCCGCTGTCGAACAGGACGGTGAGTCGGTCGCCGACCGCCGCCGCGACCCCGGGCAGTGCGTCGGCCGCCGCGATCGAACCGGCCACCTGCCGGCCCCCGTGGTTGGAGACGACGACCCCGTCCATCCCGGCGTCGGCCGCCGCACGAGCGTCATCGGGGTGCAGGATGCCCTTCAGGACGATCGGGCCGTCCCAGTTCTCGCGCAGGAACGCCAGGTCCGGCCAGGTCTTGCCGGGGTCGGCGAACATCCCCACGAAGTGCATCACGGCGGCGTTCGGGTCCTCGTGCACCGGCTTGGCGAGGCCCGCCTGGAACGCCGGGTCGGTGAAGTAGTTGGCGGTGCCCACACCGTGCAGGAACGGCAGATACGCCTGGTCCAGATCGCGGGGCCGCCATGCCAGCAGCGGGGTGTCCAGGGTGACCACCAGGGCGGTGTACCCGGCCGCCTTCGCGCGGTTCAGGAAACTCCGGGCCACTTCCGGGTCCCTCGGCCAGTACAGCTGGAACCAGCGCTCGGCGTCCCCCATCGCCTCGGCGACCTGCTCCAGGGGCGTGCTGGAGGCCGAGGACAGGATGTACGGCACGCCCTGCGCGGCGGCGGCGCGGGCGGCGGCCGACTCGGCGTCCGGGTGCATGATCGACAGCACGCCGACCGGGGCCAGCGCCAGCGGCGCGGGCAGGGCCCGCCCCAACACCTCGACGGACAGGTCCCGTTCGTGCACATCCCGCAGCATGCGCGGCACGATCCGGTGCCGCTTCAGGGCCGCCCGGTTGGCGCGGGCGGTACTGCCGTCCCCGGCGCTTCCGGCGACGTAGCCGACCGGACCCGGGCCGAGGCGCTGCTCGGTCAGCTCCTCCAGCCGGGTCAGGTCGGTGGGCAGCCGGGGTACGGCACCCGTCATGCCGTTCAGGTAGATCTCGTACTGGAAGTCCGCCCAGTGCTTGGCCATGTCGTACATCCCGCCTCTCGTCGCTGAGAACGCGCAGTACGCAGACCATACCGACCAGTAGGGAGGGGTGGTCAGCCGGCCGACGCCTCCAGGATCGCGGCGAGTTCGCGCGGGCGCGAGAACATCGGCCAGTGCCCGGTGTCGAGGTTCACCAGATTCCAGCGCTCGCTCTTGAGCAGTTCGGCCGCCGCGCCCCATGGCTCCTCGCCGTCCAGGAGGCATGTGACGTAGGTGCCGGGCAGCTCGCCGAACGGGCGGGACAGGACGGCCGGTTCGGTGAGCGTGGCACCGGGGTGCGAGGTGGCGCCGGTGACGAACTTCGCCACCTGGTCGTCCGTCAGCCCCTGACCGGCGAACTCGGCCGGTTCCGGGCACGGCCAGAAGCCGTTGTGCGCGGCGATGGCCTCCCGCACGGCGTCGCTCGGCCAACCGGACAGGAACGACTCGCCGTCGACCGGGACGTGGGCGTCGACGAGCACCACCCGGCCCAGCCGCTCACCGATCCGCTCCGCCGCCTGCCCCACCGGCACACCCGCGTAGCTGTGCCCCACGAGGACGACTTCCCGCAGATCCAGCCGCTCGACCTCGTCGACGATGTCCTGGACATGGGTCTGCTGCCCGGCGGGCTCGCCCTGTTTCTCGGCGAGGCCCGACAGCGACAGCGGATGGACCTCATGCCCGGCGGCCCGCAGCTCCGCCGCCACCTCGTCCCACGCCCACGCCCCGAGCCATGCTCCTGCCACCAGTACGAAGTGAGTCATGCCCGCAACGTAACCGACGGGTCTGACAACGGCCCCTCGGCGCCGGGCCCGGTGACCGGCGGCACCGGCACGTCGACCGTACGGGCCAGCCGCGCGCCTTCGGGGCCGTGGACCGCCCGGGGTTCGGGGAACAGCCGCAGCAGGGTCAGGAACAGGACGGCGGCCACGGCCATGGACAGCGGCAGGCTGATGTCGACGCCGCTCGCGAGGTCGCCGAACGGGCCGACGAACTGGCCGGGGATGTTGGTGAAGAGCACACCGAGCAGCGCGGAGACCCACCAGGCGGTCATGCCGCGCCAGTTCCAGCCGTGCGCGAACCAGTAACGGCCGCCGCGCTGACGGCGGTTGAAGACCTGCAGGGCGTCCGGGTCGTACCAGCCGCGCCGGGTCCAGAAGCCCAGCATCATCACGACCATCCACGGAGTGGTGCAGGTGATGATCATCGTGGCGAAGGTGGAGATCGACTGCACCAGGTTCAGGCCGAACCGCCCGATGAAGATGAACGCGATGGCGAGCGTGCCGACCAGCACCGTCGCCTGCACCCGGGACAGCCGCGGGAAGACGGACGAGAAGTCGAGCCCGGTGCCGTACAGCGCGGTCGTGCCCGTCGACATGCCGCCGATCAGCGCGATCAGGCAGACCGGCAGGAAGAACCAGCCCGGCGAGATGGCGAGCAGTCCGCCGACGAAGTCGGGGGCGGCCGGATCGACGTACTCGGGCGCCCTGTTGGCGATGATGCTCGCGGTCCCCAGACCGAACACGAACGGCAGCAGGGTCGCGATCTGCGACAGGAACGCGGCGCCGATCACCTTGCGGCGCGGGGTGCTCGCGGGGATGTAGCGCGACCAGTCACCGAGGAACGCCCCGAACGACACCGGGTTGGAGAGCACGATCAGCGCGGCGCCGATGAAGGACGGCCAGAACAGCGACTGCGTCGCCGCGTCGGCGGAGTCGGTGAACACGCCCGCGTACGAGGGGTCGAAGTCGCCGGCGAAGGCCACCGCGCCGAGCACGAACAGCAGGCTCGCCGAGATCACCGCGACCTTGTTGACGAACAGCATGAACCGGAAGCCGTACACGCACACCGCGAGGACGAGCCCGGCGAACAGCGCGTAGGCGACGACGTACGACAGATCGCCGCGGCTGAGGCCGAAGAGCCGGTGGGCACCGCCGACCAGGGCGTCGCCGGAGCTCCACACGGAGATCGAGAAGAAGGCGACCGCGGTCAGCAGGGAGAGGAACGAGCCGACCACACGTCCGTGCACACCCAGGTGCGCGGAAGAGGAGACCGCGTTGTTGGTGCCGTTGACCGGGCCGAACACGGCCATCGGGCACAGGATCAGCGCACCCGCGACGACCCCGAGGAGGGTGGCGGCCAGGCCCTGCCAGAAGGAGAGCCCGAACAGGATCGGGAAGGCGCCGAGGACGCAGGTGGAGAAGGTGTTGGCGCCACCGAAGGCGAGCCGGAACAGATCCAGCGGGGTGGCGGTGCGGTCGGCGTCGGGGATGCGGTCGACGCCGTGGGCCTCGACCTCGGTGAGGGACGGGGGAGTCGGGGACACAAGGGGCTCCAGCGGCGGGGGCGGGCGGTGGAGCGCGGGGGTGGCGCGGCGGCGGGGAGGGGACGGCCGTTCGCCGGCGCGGGGGTGTGCGCGGCGAAGTCAGGCCGTCCCTCAGGGATCTGCCGACCGTACGGCCGAGGTCAAGAGCTGGACCAGGTGACGGTTCATCCATCTTTGGCTTCGTCAGTGGATGAATCCTCCACCACCGACGCGTCGGGCCCTTGCGCCCGTACCCGCTGGACGTGTTCCAGGGACTCGCGCAGTTCGGCGAGCCAGTCGTCGGTGTGGCGCTGGACCAGCCGTACGCACCAGGCCAGGGCCTCGCTCCGGCTGCGCGCAACCCCGCCGGCGATCAGCGTGTCGAGCACCTGGCGCTCGCGCTGGCGCAGCCGGGTCATCACGGGCGCGGCGACATGCGTGAACAGGGCGCGCTCGGCGCCGCATTCCACGCCCCAGGAGACCTTCCGGCCGAACCGGTGCTCGGCCTCGCGGGCCACCGCCATCCGGTCCTCCCGGGTGCGTTCGCGGAACTCCTGGACGCGTCCTTGGACGGCCGCGTCCCGCTCGGCGTCCGAGGCGTCCTCGGCGAGCCGGGGTTCGGGGATGCGGCCGATCACCGTGATCTCCTCGCGGTCGACCGTGACCTCGGTCAGCTGCTCGAAGAGATCGTCGGGCAGGCGGCCGGCGAACCAGCCGCGCAGCTTCTCTCGCTGCTCTGTCGTAATCATGTAATGACGATTACTCCGCTCGAACACGAACACAAGGGGTCGCGGAGAGATCGGCCCAGAGCGGAATCGGAATGTTTCAGGCCTATTAAGGAGCGCATGGAATTCGGCCACTTGGCTGCTTCGGGCGATCAAGAACCGCCCACCCAGGGGGTTGGAACGTTCGAATTCCGTTACTTCACGCCACTGATTCAACACGAAAGGTTACTGAAACACATGGGGTCGATGTGTGTTCCGGCGCCGGACTCGGCAGACTCGCGCTCGCCGGTTCCGGCCCGATCGGGCGGCATCCGGCACACCCCCGATTCAAGCGGAAGGATGCACACAATGCGGAACACCGCGCGCTGGGCAGCGACCCTCGGCCTGACGGCAGCCGCCGTCTGCGGCCCCCTCGCCGGAGCCGCCCCCGCGGCCCCCGGCAACGCGCCCGCCTCGCTCTACGCCCCCTCCGCGCTCGTGCTCACCATGGCGCACGGTGAGAGCGCGGCGCTCGCCGCCCCGGAGCGCGCCGTCACCCTCCTCTGCGCCCCCGCGCCCTCCGGCACGCACCCGGCGGCCGGCCAGGCCTGCGCCGAACTGCGCGCCGCCCAAGGGGACTTCGACGCCCTCGCGAGCGCCGACGACATGCTGTGCACCAGGGAGTACGACCCCGTCGTCGTCACGGTCGACGGCGTCTGGCGGGGCGAGCGCGTCTCCTATGAGCGGACCTTCTCCAACGAGTGTGTGAAGAGCTCCCTCGGGGCGAGTGTCTTCGCCTTCTGAGGGACCGGGATCGCACGGCTCCCGTGAACAAGTGCAGCGGCTCGTAGCTGGGGAGTGCGAGTTCTGTCGTGGGACCTTGTGATCTCGTACCGAGGGCCGGCCGGGCGGAGTGGGGCCACCCGGCCGGCACCTCGGGTTCAGAGCCCGCGTCAGCTCCTGGGCACCGGCCTCAGCACCACGAAGTCCGCGCCCGACGGGTCGACACAGACGGCGAGCCGGCCGACGTCCTCGGCGTCCTCCGGGCCCATCTGCACACTGCCGCCGTTCTCGGTGACCTTGGCGACCGCGGCGTCGCAGTCCTCGACGTCGAAGACCGGGTGCCAGTACGGCTTGCCGCCCGTCAGCGCGAGGTGCTCCTTCGGCAGGGCCATGATGCCGCCCTGCATCCGCTCCTGGGGCAGCCCCGCCGGGGTGATCAGGGTGTACGCGCCACCGCCGCCCGGCAGTTCCATGTCGCTGTACCACCAGCCGAAGAGATCGCCGTAGAACTTCTTCGCGCCCTCGGCGTCGCTCGTGTACAGCTCCGTCCACGACAGCGAGCCCGGCGCGTCCACCAGCTCCACGCCCCCGTTGGTGCCGGGCTGCCAGACGGCGAACTGGCCGCCCAGCGGATCGCTGAACTGGGCCATGCGGCCCCACTCGCCGAGGTCCATGGGGGCGACGCGCACGGTGCCGCCCGCCTTTTCGACCGCTTGGGTGGTGGCGTCCGCGTCGGCGACGTTGTAGTAGATCATCCAGGCCGAGCGCGCACCCTCCTCGGTGAGCTTGCCGAGCCCGGCGACGATCTTGCCGTCCCTGCGGAACATCCCGCCCTCCATGTCCTCGCCGCCCTCCATGGCCTCGTACTGCCAGCCGAGCACGGCGCCGTAGAACGCCGCGGCGGCCGGGACGTCGGGAGCGCCGAGGTCGAGCCAGCAGGGGGCGCCGGGGACGGGGTCGGTGGTGATCATGAGCTTTCCCTTCGAAGGTCCGTGCATGCCAGCCTGGCACCGGCCCCTGGGTCGCGCAGGGCGACCGAGAGGCCGTACGGCCGACTCCTGAAGCTTGGACCGCCCCCGCCCCCGGAACTCATCGCACCACCGCCGACGGGTTCTCAGGCGCGGTCGCGGTGGCTCGTGTCGCACCAGGGGTAGCGACGGCTGCGACGGCAGGTGCACAGGGCCACGCGGAAGCGGTCGGAGGTGACGACGGTGCCGTCCTCCAACTCGACCTCGACGGGTCCCTCCAGCAGCAGCGGGCCCCGGCGCTGGACCTTGATCCGGCGGGGCGGCTCAGACCGGGCGTTCGGCACGGACGACCACCAGCTCTTCCTTCTCATCGGCCGCCGATAGCAGCCCCCGTTCCCGCAGCCACGGCGCGCGCCCGCGCAGTACCGGACCGAAGGCGATCCGCTGTCGCCGGGACACGGCCGCCTTCAGGCCGGACTCGCGCAGCCGGTCCACGGTCCGGCCGGGGCGGCTGAGCGCGGAGTGCACGACCAGCAGCACCCCGCCGGGCCGCAGCAGAGCGGGCGCCTCCCCGCAGATGCGGTCCAGGACGAGCCGCCCGTCGTTCCCCGCGTCCCAGGAGCGGGCCGGGCCGTGCGGCTCGGGATCGGCGACGGGTGTGGGCACGTACGGCGGGTTGGACAGGATGAGGTCGTAGGACTGCCCGCGCACGGGGGCGAAGAGGTTTCCGTGCCGGATCCGCACCGAAAGGCCGGTCCGCCAGACGTTCAGCCGCGCCGTGCACACCGCCCGCCACGACACGTCCACCGCGGTCACCCGTGCACCCCGGCGCGCCGCCTGGAGCGCCAGCGCGCCGGATCCGGTCCCCACGTCGAGGACCTCCGCGCCTCTCGGCAGCGGCTCGTCGGCGAGAGCGTCGGCCAGCAGCTCGGTGTCCTCCTGAGGGGCGTACACGCCCGGCAGCACCAGAATGTCCACCGGCTCCGGGTACCCCGGCATTCAGGAGATATGGGGTGATTTCGAACCCTGGCGGGCTCCCGGGGCGGCGTCCAGCGCGACGCGCAGCGCCGACCTGCCCGCCTGCCAGTCGGTGAGCAGCCGGGCGGCCAGCCGGTCCTCGACATGAGAGGTGGCGTCGATGCCGAAGGCGACGTCCGGCGTCAGATGCGGCTCCTCCTCCAGCAGCCCGCCGATGACGTCGTGCCGTACGACCTGCTCGTGCACCGCGTCCGCCTCGACGTGCTCGTCGTAGAAGTACTCGGCGGCGGGCCCGGCTCCGGTGCGGCGCATGGCCTCCGCCAGCCGTCGGGAACCGGGCGACGAGGTGATCTCCACGGCCGCGAAGTGGCCGACGAGGGCGCCCCTGAGGACACGGTGCAGACCGAACAGGGACATGAGGTTCACGGTGGCGAGCGGCTCGGCGCCCGCCGCGTCCAGATAGCGGCCGTACGACGGGTCCAGGCCGAGGTCCGTCATCAGGTCGGCGAACAGACGCGCGTGCACCCGCTCGGGGCGGCCGCCGCCGTACTCGTCGAACTCCACCGCCGCCATGGCCGACTTGGCCCGGCCCCACAGCCGGGGCAGCACCCAGGCGTGCGGGTCGGCCTCCTTCAGGTGGTAGAGGGAGCGCAGCGCCGCGTACTCGCGCAGCTGCCACAACTCGCCCTTCTCGCACAGGAAGTGGGTGACACCCGTGCTCTCCACCGGCTCGACGAGCAGGTCGGCGAGGGCGTCCTGCACGCCCTCGTGGGCCGGGGCGTCCGAGCGCAGGGCGGACAGGAACCGGTGCTCCAGCGCCGCGCGGACCCGCAGCAGGTCCGGGTCCCACTCGTGGTCGGCGGGCACGCCGGGGAAGCCGCGGTAGTGCAGCTCGTAGCAGATGTACAGGGCGAGCTGGAGGTCGTCGCCGTAGACGTCGCCGCCCGCGAGCTCGGCGCCTCGCGGCAGCGGACCCGCGTCCCGCAGGTACCGGACGACTCCTTCGGACACCGGGCCCCGGGCGGCCGGCAGCCGGGGTGCCTCGCGATCGTGTGCCATGCGGGCCGGGTACCCGGGCGGCGCACGGCCACCCGTGCGTGGGCCGACCGGCCGGTGGGCCCGCCGCCGCGGTCGGTGCCCACCGGGGCCGGGACGCTCAGTCGCCCTCGGACTCCTCCTGGGCCCGGGTGTTGGGGGTGACGGCCTCGGCGGCCTCGCCCCTGCGGCGGCGCTGCTCGTCCGAGTCGCGGGTGCGGTGCTCGGCGTCCGTGATCTCGCGCAGCACCTCTTCCAGAGCTGTCTCCGGCTTCTCCTCGGGATGCTCGCGATCGTGGCTCATGGGGTCTCCCTTCCTCGGCCGGGCCTTCAGCTGGTGGCGCCCGCGACGCGCAACGGCACCGGGTCGCGCGCGGGCGGCTCGTCGGCGACGCGGGCGACCTGCGCCCACCAGGACGCGCCGTCCTCGATGTGGCGCAGCAGGACTCCCTCGCGGATCGCCCACGGGCAGACGGTGACCGTTCTCAGTCCGGTCAGCTTCATCGCCGTGTGCCCGACCACCGCGCCGGCCAGGCTCTGCGCGGCCCGGGGCGCGGAGATGCCCGGCAGCCGGGCGCGCTCGGCGGCGGGCAGCGCGGCCAGCCGGTCCGCGGCCTCGCGCAGGTCACGGCGGTGCAGCAGGCGCTCCACGAACGGGCCGTCGCGCCCCGGCGCCGCCCCGCACAAGCGGCCCAGCTGCTGGAACGTCCGTGAGGTCGCCACCGCCGTGCGCGGACCCTCCCAGCGGATCCGTGCCGCGACGTCCCGCAGCTGATGGCGCACCTTGCGGCGCAGCGCCCGCACCTGCTCGGACGACGGCGGATCGCCGCCGTCGAAGAACTCATGGGTCAGCCGTCCCGCGCCGAGCGGCAAGGAGGCCGCGAAGTCCGGCAGCCGGCCCCGGCCGAACGCCACCTCCAGCGAGCCGCCGCCGATGTCCAGCAGGGCGAGCGGCCCCGACCGCCAGCCCATCCACCGCCGTGCGCCGAGAAAGGTCAGCTCGGCCTCCAGTTCACCGGGCAGGGTGCACAGATCCACTCCCGTCCGCGCCCGGATCGCGCACAGCACCTCGCGCCGGTTCGGCGAGGCCCGCACCACGGCCGTGGCGAAGGCCAGCGGTTCGGCCGCCCGCCACCGCGTCGCGGTCCTGCTCGCCTCGGCGACGGCGCCGACCAGCCGTTCGACGGCCTCTTCCGGAATCGCGTCCCCCGGTCTGACGTACTCGGACAGCCGCAGTCGCCACTTGGCGGTGTGCACCGGGAGCGGTACGCCGTCCTGGGCGTCCGCCACCACCAGCCGGACCGTGTTCGAGCCCACATCCACCACGCTGATTCGCATGGCGCCGTGAGTACCCCGTTTTCCCGGGGAACGAACGAGGGACCGCCGTCTCCCTGCGGACGGCGGTCCCTCTTCGGCCAGGTGACAGGACGGTCACATGTGGACGACCGGTGCGGCGGAGGGGTCCTGCTCCGGCACCCCGCGCCGGAAGAGGAAGAACGCGATCACCGAACCGGCGGCGAACAGACCCGCCGACCACCAGAAGGCGGTGGTGTAGCTCTCGATCGTCGCCTGCGCCCGCACCACCTTGCTGGTGGCGTCCCGACCGGCGAGGTAGTCCGTCGCCGCGCTCGCGGCGAGCGTGCTGAGCAGCGCCGTGCCGATCGAACCGCCCACCTGCTGCATGGCGTTGACCGTCGCGGAGGCCACACCGGCGTCCTCGGCCGCCACCCCGCCGGTGGCCAGCTGCATGGCGGGCGGCATCACGAGGCCCAGGCCGAGGCCGATGACGATCAGCTGGGGCAGCACGTCCGTCGCGTAGTCCGAGCCGACGCCGATCCCGGTCAGCCAGGCCATGCCCCCGGCGGCGATCGCGAAGCCCAGCGGCAGCACGGCCTTCGGCCCGATCCGTGGCACCAGGGCCGTGGTGCCGACCTGCGCCGTCACCATCAGCGCGGCGACCATCGGCAGGAAGGCGACTCCGGTCCTCGTCGGGCTGAAGCCGAGGTTGAGCTGGAGGTAGTAGGTCAGGAAGAGGAACACGCCGAACATGCCCGCGCCGGAGATGAGCACCGCGAGGAAGGAGGCCGCGCGGTCGCGGTCGAGCAGGATCCGCAGCGGCAGCAGCGGGTGCGCGGCCCGGGTCTGCCACCAGGCGAAGGCGGCCAGCAGCACTCCGCCCGCGAGCAGGAAGCCCCAGGTCAGGGGGGAGCCCCAGTCATGGCTCTCGGCGTTGGAGAAGCCGTAGACCACGGCGAAAAGACCGGCGGCGACCAGGATCGTGCCCGGCACGTCGAGCTTGGAGTTCGTGGCGTCGCGGTGGTTGGACAGCAGCAGCCAGCCACCGGCCAGGGCGACCAGGGCGATCGGCACATTGACGTAGAGCGTCCAGCGCCAGTCCAGCGCGTCGGTGAGCACCCCGCCGAGCAGCAGGCCCACCGCACCGCCGGCCCCGGCGATGGCGCCGTACACGCTGAACGCCTTGGCGCGCTCCCGGGCGTCGGTGAACGTGGTGTTCAGCAGCGAGAGCGCCGCCGGAGCGAGCAGCGCGCCGAAGACGCCCTGCAGGGCACGCGCGACGACCAGCATCTCGAAGCTGGTTGCGGCGCCGCCGAGCGCGGAGGCGGCGGCGAAGCCGAGGACCCCGATCAGGAAGGCGGGCTTACGGCCGAACAGGTCCGCTGTCCGGCCGCCGAGCAGCAACAGGGAGGCGAACGCCAGGGCGTACGCGGTGACGATCCATTGCCGGCTGCCGTCGGAGAAGCCGAGGTCGGCCTGGGCCGAGGGCAGGGCGATGTTCACGATGGTGGCGTCCAGCACCACCATGAGCTGCGCCAGGGCGACGATCGCGAGGATCCACCACCGCTTCGCCGAGGCGGCGGCCGGCTGTGCGGCCGCACGCGCCGGTGCGCTGTCGGTCACGGTCTTCTGGGACATGGGGAAACCACTCCAGGGAAAGTCGCCCGGACGAGTGCCCGTCCTGAACGAAACGGTTTCGTACACATCGAGCCTAGAGCAGTTTCAGCGAAACGGCAACGTTTCGCTTGGCAAGGTGAGTGTCTGGGCGGCCGGGCATGTCCCCGGCAACAGCGGCGGCGCGATCACCGCTGCACGACGCCGTGCGGCAGGCCCACGGTCAGCTGGGGGGCGATGGGCGCGACAGGACACCCCTGTTGTGATCGGCGCCGTAGCCGAGAACCAGGCCGGCCTCTACGCCAACTGACGCCGCACCAACTCGTGCAACCGCCCGCCCGTCTCCGCCAGCAACTGCCCCGGCGCCCCCTCCTGCGCCACCTTCCCGTCCTCCATCACGATCACCCGGTCCGCGTCCAGCACCGTCGACAGCCGGTGCGCGATCACGATCCGCGTGGCGTTCAGCGCCTTCGTGCTCTCGATCACCGTCCGCTGTGTCTCGTTGTCCAGCGCGCTCGTCGCCTCGTCGAAGAAGAGGATCCGGGGCCGCCGGATCAACGCCTGCGCGATCATCAGACGCTGCCGCTGACCGCCGGAGATCGCGCCGCTGCCCGAGACGATCGTGTGCAGGCCCATGGGCATCCGCTTGATGTCCTCGGCGAGCCCCGCCATCTCCGCCGCCGCCATCGCCTCCTCCGGCGTGTACGGCTCGGTGCCGCAGATGACGTCCAGGATGGAGCCGGTGAACGGCTGCGCGTGCTGGAGGACCACGCCGCACTGGCGCCGTACGGCGGACTGGTCGAGGGCGGCCAGGTCCTGGCCGTCATACAGGACACTGCCCGAGACCGGTCTGTCGAAGCCGATCAGCAGGCGCAGCAGCGTCGACTTGCCGCAGCCGCTCGGGCCGACGACCGCCACGAACTCGCCCGGGCGGACGGAGAAGGAGACGTCATCCAGGACCAGCGGGCCGTCGTCGGAGTACCGGAAGGACAGACGGCGGGCCTCGATCGCGCCCGTGAGCGGGCCCGGGCGGGTGCTCGCCGTGCGTACCTCGGGGGTCGCGTCCAGCACCGGCTTGATCTCCTCGAACAGCGGCAGTGCGGCCACCGCCGAGACGAACGCGCCGGTGATCTGGGTGACGGACGTCAGCAGCATCGTCACCGAGGTGTTGAAGGTGAGGAACGCCGCCGCCGACATCGACCCGCGGGCCGGGCCCGCCAGCAGCATGAACATCAGCAGGGTGCACAGCGGCAGATAGACCGCGCCCAGCACCGTCGTGAGGTTCTTGATCCGGCCGACCTTCTGCTGGAGCTCCCGGCTGCGGGCGAACTGCGCGGCCCAGGCGGCGTACGCGTAGTTCTCGGCGGCGGCCACCCGGAGCTTGGGCAGTCCGCGCAGGGTCTGGAAGGCCTGGTTGTTGAGCTTGTTGCCGAGCACCACAAGACGCCGCTGCCAGCGCACCTGCCACAGCCCGAGCCCCAGGAACACCGCGGCGATGACCACCAGCATGCCGATCGCCGCGAGCGCCATCGGGACGCTGAACCACAGCAGCAGGCCCAGATTCATCGCGCCGACGGTCACCGACTGCGCGACCGTGGGGCCGACTCCCGCCAGCAGACGGCGAATCGCGCTGATGCCCATCGCCGCGCTCGCCAGCTCGCCCGTCGAGCGCTCGGTGAAGAACTTCGTCGGCAGCCTGAGCAGCCGGTCCCAGACGGCCGGTTGGAGGGTCGACTCGATCCGGCCCTCCAGGCGCAGGACGGTCAGGTTCTGCAGCAGCATGAAGGCCGCGGCCACCACACTGCTGACCATCACCGCCAGACAGACCTGGACGATCAGGCCCGTCTGCGCCTTCGGCACGAACTGGCCGAGCACCTTGCCCGTCGCGATCGGCACCAGCGCGCCGATCGCGACCGTCACAAGGCCGCTCAGCAGCAGGTTCGTCAGATCGCCACCGGTGCCGCGCATGCTGAACCGCAGCAGCCTCAGCGGGCTGAGCGCACGGTCGGGAAGCGGCCGGTAGAACATCACCGCGCGCGGCTCGAACTCCTCCGCGTTGGCCTTCTCGACCGGCGTCTCGCGGCCTGTCGCCGGGTGTACGGCGACATACCCGCCGCGCCGCCACAGCAGCGCGACCGGCGCCCCGGACAGGGCCCGACGGCCCACCAGCGGGCCGATGTTGTCCCGCCACCAGCGGCCGTCGAGGCGGACGGCCCGGGTACGGACGCGGGAGGCGATGGCCACCCGCTCGACCGGGTCGAGACGGTCGCTCTCGGTGCCGCTCTGCGCGGGCTCGGCCAGCGCGATCCCGGCCGCCTCGGCGACCAGCTTGCAGACCGCGTAGCCGGCGTCCGAGTCGGCGTCCGTCGTGCGCTTGTCGCTGCGCTTGCCGATGGACGCCAGCAGCGTCCGGTCGGCCTGCGCGCGCACCGCCTCCCCGGCCCTGATGCCCTCCGCGGTCCGTGTCTCGTGGGTGCGCTCCAACTGCTCGATCCAGCGGTCCAGCGTCGTGAGCAGGCGGTACTGCTGGTCGACCATCGACTGCCAGACCGCCGGGTCCATCAGCAGGTCGGCGGCGGCCTCCTGGCCGTACAGGGAGCCGTACTGGACGCTGCCGGGCGGGACCTGCATCCAGAAGACGTCGTCGTCGGTGATCTCGGCGGCGCGTTCCGTGGCCATCGGCGCCTGGAAGAGGATGGACAGGCTGCGGCCGACGCCGAGGGCGAGCGCGTACTCCAGCGGGCTCGTGGTCGGCGGGACGTACTGCGGGTTGCCGTACTCGTCGTAGGACCAGGTCTGCGTGTGGGCGGGCTGGTACAGCTCGCGCAGTCCGATGCGGTGCACCACGCAGTCGCGCAACGGGCGTGCCACCAAGGTGTGTTGCGGGCCCGCGACCGGGCCCAGCAGCAGCGAGCCCGCCTCCAGGCGGCCCAAGTGGTGCCAGTGGCCCTGCTGTTCGGCGTCGACCGCGAACAGGTCCACGGCGCCGGACGCGACCAGCCACAGCACCTGCGGGCCTTCGAGGTCGAGGCGGTTGAACCCGGCGCAGTCGATCCGGCTGCCCATCGAACCGAGCGCGTTCAGGACGAGATCGCCCTCGTGCACGGACGTCATCTCACCGCTCCCTGACCAGCGTCGCGTACGCGCCGCCGCGCGCGACGAGCTCCTCGTGCCGGCCGCGCTCCACGATCGTTCCGTGTTCGAGTACGACGATCTCGTCGCTGTCGCGTACGGTGCTCAGCCGGTGCGCGATGACCACACAGGCGCAGCCGCGCTTGCGCAGGTTGTCCATCACGACCAGCTCGGTCTCGGCGTCCAGCGCGCTCGTCACCTCGTCCAGCACCAGGATGCTGGGCCGGCGCACCAACGCCCTCGCGATCTCCAGGCGTTGGCGCTGCCCTCCGGAGAAGTTACGGCCGTCCTGCTCGACCCGGCTCTGGATGCCGCCGGGGCGGCGCATGACCACGTCGTACAGGGCCGCGTCCCGCAGGGCTTCGATCACCGCGTCGTCCGGGATGGACGGGTCCCACAGCGCCACGTTGTCCCGGACGGTGCCCTCGAAGAGGAAGACCTCCTGGTCGACGAAGGAGACGGAGGCCGCGAGGGCGCCGCGCGGGATGTCGTCCAGCCGCTGTCCGTCGATACGGATCACGCCCTCCCACGGCGTGTACAGACCCGAGATCATCCGGGACACGGTGGACTTGCCGCTGCCCGAGCCACCGACCAGGGCGACCTGTCGGCCCGGGCCGACGGTGAGGTCGAAGCCGGCCAACAGGGGCTTGTCCAGCGGGTTGTAGCCGAAGGTGATGTTCTGCAGCTCCACATGCCCCTGCAGCCGGCGCGTGGAGTCGGCGCCGCCAGGGCGGTCGTAGAGCGGGTCCGCCTGGAAGTTCTCGACGTCCTTCAGGCGGGCCACGTCGGCCGCGAAGTCCTGGATGCGGCCCGCGACGCCGTTGAGGCGGGTCAGCGGGGCGGTGAAGCGGGTGACCAGGGCCTGGAAGGCGACCAGCAGGCCGACGGATATATGGCCCTCGACCGCGCGCATACCGCCGATCCACAGGATCAGCGCACTGTTCAGCGTCGCCAGCGTCGGCGCGACCACGCCCAGCCAGGCGCTCGGCACCCCGAGGCGCTGCTGCTCCTCCAGGGTGGTGGCGTGCTGTCCGGCCCACTTGCGGAAGTAGCCGTCCTCGCCGCCGGTCGCCTTCATCGTCTCGATCAACTGAAGGCCGGTGTAGGCGGTGTTGGTGAGCCGGGCGCTGTCCGCGCGCAGCTTCGCCGTACGGGTGGCGCGCAGCCGGATCACCACCCGCATCGCCACGATGTTCAGCAGGGCGACCCCGATGCCGACGGCGGTGAGCTGCGGATCGTAGGTGTACAGCAGGAGGGCGTACAGGATGACGACCACCGCGTCCACGCCCGCCGCCGCCAGATCGCGGGCCAGGGTCTCGGCCACCGCGTCGTTGGACTGCAGGCGCTGCACCAGGTCGGCGGGGCTGCGCTGGGAGAAGAAGGTCACCGGCAGCCGCAGCAGATGGCGCAGGAATCGGGCGCTGGAGAGGGTGGAGGAGATGATCCGGCCGTGCAGCAGGTTCGCCTGTTGCAGCCAGGTCAGGACGATCGTGAGCAGGACGGACGCCCCCATCGACGCGAACAGCACGCCGAGCAGGGAGGTCTGGCCCCCGATCAGGAACATGTCGATGTAGGTGCGGCTGAGCGCGGGCACCGCCGCGCCGACCACCACCAGCAGCAGGCTCGCCAGCACCGCGGCGGGCATCGCCCCCGCGGTGCCGCGCAGCCGGGCCGGCATGGCGCCGAGGATCCCCGGCTTGCGGCCGCCCCTGCTGAAGCCCTCGCCGGGCTCCATCACCAGGACGACACCGGTGAAGCTGCCGTCGAAGTCCTCCATGGGGACGAAACGGCGGCCCTTGCCGGGGTCGTTGATGTACACCCCGCGGCGCCCGAAGCGGCGCCCCATGCCGTCGTAGACGACGTAGTGGTTGAACTCCCAGAACAGCACGGCCGGGGTCTTCACCTCGGCGAGGGCGGCCGTGTCCATCTGCATGCCCTTGGCCGTCAGGCCGTAACTGCGGGCGGCCTTGAGGAGGTTGCTGGCGCGCGAGCCGTCACGCGAGACACCGCAGGCGATGCGCAGCTCCTCCAGCGGCACGTGCTTGCCGTAGTGGCCGAGCACCATCGCGAGGGAGGCGGCGCCGCACTCCACGGCCTCCATCTGGAGCACGGTGGGGGTGCGGACCGTCTTGGCCCTGCCCTTGGGTACGGGTCTCTTCGGCGGGGCGGCGCGTCGGCGGCCCCGGGTGTCCTGCGCGGCGCTCATGGCAGCAGCCAGTCGACGGGACGCTGGTCGGCGAGCCGGACCGAGGCGTCGGCCATGGTCATCGAGGTGAGGGAGAACGGCGGCCCGTCCGCGGACGACCACCGGTAACCGCTCTTCGTGTCTGGCGACTTGTCCAGTTTCACCAGAACGGCCACCGGCCTGCCGTCCTTCGTGAACTGCTCGCCGAGCTGGCTGTCGCCGAGGAAGGAGGTGATGGACTGCGCGGACTGGGCGCTGCGGTCCACCGACTTCACATGGCCGCGCAACACGCCGTACTCCTGGGCGGGCACCGACTGGACGGTGAGGTCGACGACGGCGTCGGCCGGGATGGAGGCCGCGTTCTCGGCGGGCACGTACACCGTCGCGTACAAGGGGTCCTCCGCCCGGGCGACCTTCTCCACGGCGGCGACATTCGCGCCGGTGGAGATGATCTGTCCGATGGTGGCGGCGAGCGCGGTGACCCGGCCCGCGGCGACCGTGCGCACGATCGTGTCGCCCTCGGCCGTACGGACCTTCAGGACGGGGGAGTTGGCCGGCAGCCGCTCGCCCTGCTCGGCGAGGACCGCGGTGACCTGCCCGGCGACCGGGCTCTGCAGGATGTAACTGCCCTGTCCGTACGTGAGGATCGCCGGCGCGCCGACCGTGGAGGCCACCGAGCCGGTCACCGCCCACACGGAGGCCGCCGCCATGACGACGACCGTCACGGACAGCGTGAGCCAGCCCTGAGGACGGGCGAAACGCACCGGAAGATCGAGCTCCTCCGGCGACTGGAGCTTGGCGAGGGCCTGTTGGCGGAACTGCAAGGAACTTCCCTCACCTGTGCGGGAGAGCTGTTACGGCATACGGGAGCTCTGGGGCACCCGAAGAGCCCCGGAGCCGGGGTACGGCTCCGGGACTCGACGTCACAAAAAGGCGCGATCAGAGACCGGCGACCAGGTTCGTGACCGGGGCGGTGTTCAGGCCGGTCGCACCCTCGACGGTGCCGACGACCGTGCCGACCAGGCCGGAAACCGGGGCGATGCCGTCCACCAGGCCGGTGACGGTGCCGAGGGCGTTCACGGAAAGGCCGCCGGAGACGTTGTCCAGCTCGGCGTCGGAGATCTCGACGGTCTCAACCTGGGGGGTGGAGTTCATGATGGAACTTCCCTTCGTATGGGTATTTCACAAGGGGGGAGCGGCCCCCTCTGGGGGACAGATGGACGGCCGCGACCGCAGGCGCCCGGCGCCCGTTTCCGGGTGCCGTTGCGGCCCCCGCGGTGCGATGGATCAAAGCACGCTGCGGGTGCGCGCTTCCAATCAACCAACTGCCTCACCTGGGCACTTGAGCCTCAGAAGCGGTCATCCGTGCAGGCGTGCGCACGGCTTGTCGGCGACTTCTTCACATGCGTCACGGCATCGGCTCGTGCGCGCTCTTGCCGGACGGAAGGCGAATGCGACACTCCCGCCCCAATGGTGTAACTGACGGTAGCGGGTTGTGTGGGGATGCGGTCGCCGGTGCCTTGGTTGGGCATTCGATGTGCAGATTCGCTGAAGCCGGGATTCCGCCAGGTGCCCGCAACGGACCGTTGCCGACCGGATGCGGTGCGTGTCAGTCCGCGACCGCCGAGGACCTCAGCCCACAATCGCGTAGACCGTGCTCGCCCGGGCCGCGATCTCGCCCGTCCCGCCGTCGGTCATCGTGATGTCGGCGAACGCCATCCGGCGGCCCAGCTTGGTGACCACCGCCTCGATCAGGACATCCGATCCGGACACCGCGCGCTGGAACGAGGTGGACTGCTGCACCGTCGTCATCGGCCCGTACGCCCCGCGCGCCGCCGACACGGCGATCACCGTCGCGGTGTCGGCCGCCGCCATCAGGGCCTGGCCCGACAGCGCCCCGCCCTCCCGGGCCAGCCGGTCCGACCAGGGCAGACGCAGGATCGCGCGATGGCTGTCCAACCCCTCCACGGTGAGGCCCAGTTCGAGCACCCAAGGGGCGAAGCTGTCGGCGAGGATCTTGTCGGCTTCGGCGGTGGTCATCGTCATATGGGGGATTGTTCCCGGCCCCGGCCGAGGGGACGCGGCCCTTGGCCGAATCGGCGTTTCGCGTGGGGCGCCCGGAAACGGAATTGAACGCCCCGAGTGACCCGTGCGTACCACTGGCCATCCAGGCGCCCCGAACAGCCGCCGCGGACAAGGCGGCACGGACCCCGTCCCCCCAGGAGGTCGAGAAGGTTGAGTCACAAGCGAATGCCGAAGCGCAAGGCCGCGATAGCGGCGGGCGGTGTGGCGGCGCTCGGAGCGGCGGCCATCCTGCTGCCCCAGGCCAACGCGTCCCAGGACGGCGCCTCGGACGACGCCGCAGCGCCCAGGACCCTCAAGGCGGCGGACGCCTCGGACCTCGCCTCACAGCTCGCCGGACTGCTCGGCGACGCCTTCGCCGGCTCGTACTACGACGCCGACAGCCAGCAGCTGGTCGTCAATGTGGTGCCGGGCGACAACAACAACATCATCGTCCAGGCGAAGAAGGCCGGCGCGACCGTCCGCGAGGTCGACAACAGCCTGGCCGAACTGGACGCCGGTGCGCAGACCCTGAAGTCCGAGGCGACCATCCCGGGCACCGCCTGGGCCGTCGACCCCCGGACCAACAAGATCCTGGTCACCGCCGACAGCACCGTCACCGGCGCCAAGTGGGACCAGCTGGAGTCGACCGTGGAGAGCCTCGGCTCCGGCATGGCGACCATCAAGAAGTCCGAGGGCACCTTCAAGACCTTCCTCTCCGGCGGCGACGCTATCTTCGCCGGTGGCGCCCGCTGCTCGGCCGGCTTCAACGTCACCGCGGGCGACGGCACCCCGGCCTTCCTGACGGCGGGTCACTGCGGGGTCGCCGCCGAGGCGTGGTCGGACGCCGAGGGCGGCGAGCCGATCGCCACCGTCGACCAGGCCACCTTCCCCGGCGAGGGCGACTTCGCGCTGGTCAAGTACGACGACCCGGCCACCGAGGCGCCGAGCGACGTCAACGTCGGCGGCGGGCAGACCGTCCAGATCAGCCAGGCCGCGGACGCCGAGGTGGGCCTCCAGGTCTTCCGGATGGGCAGCACCACCGGTCTGAGCGACGGTCAGGTCCTCGGCCTCGACGCCACAGTCAACTACCCCGAGGGCACCGTCACCGGGCTCATCCAGACCGACGTCTGCGCCGAGCCCGGCGACAGCGGCGGCTCGCTGTTCACCCAGGACGGCCTCGCGATCGGCCTGACCTCGGGCGGCAGTGGCGACTGCACGGTGGGCGGCGAGACGTTCTTCCAGCCGGTCACGACCGCGCTTGAAGCGGTGGGCGCGACCCTCGGCGCGGGTGACGCGGCAGGCGGCGCCGGCGCGGGCGAGGAAGCCGGCGCCGGTGAAGAGGCGGGCGCCGGTGAAGAGGCCGGCGTCGGCGAGGAGGCGGGCGCCGGTGAAGAGGCCGGCGCAGGCCAGGATGTCGGCGGCGAGGAGGCAGGTGCGGGTGCCGGTGAGGAAGCCGGTGCCGGCGCGGCCGACGAGTCCGGCCTGACCGACACGCGCTGACCCCGCGTCACCGGACGACTCCGGGTGGCCGGCCCTTCGGCGGGAGGGCCGGCCACCCGGACCGCTGCGGCCCTGTGGTGGACGACAACCCGGGCCGTACGCAAGGGGACGTCGGCGCCGCCATCGTGACCCCCGATCCCACGGGCCGCGGGATCCGACCTCGGCGCCTTCCCCGTCCAGCCCAGCCTGGGGAACGTCTTCATGGACGCCCTCGGACAGCCGGCCGCCGGCCGCCTCAGCGCGTACGCGACCACACGGCAGGTCAGATCCAGCGAGCGTGTCAGCTCCGGGCCCGCAACAGCAGCACAGCCACGTCGTCGATCCGCCCCCGGGGCGTCGCGCAGGACTCCACGAGGTGATCGGCCAGCTGGTCCAGCGGCAGGTCACCCGCCTCCCCGAGCACCCGCCCGAGATCGGCGAGCGCCTCCTCGATGTCGGTGCCCGGGGACTCGATCAGCCCGTCGGTGTAGAGGACGAGCACGGATCCGGGCGCCAGATCGACCTGCGTCGTCTGATAGGTGGCCGAGCCGTCGATGCCCAGCAGCGGCCCCCCGGCCAGGTCCAGCACCCGCACCCGCCCGTCCGGCCGTCTCAGCAGCGGCGGGGGATGACCCGCCCGGGCCATCACGGCCCGCCCGTGCTCCGGATCGAGCCGCAGATACAGGCAGCTCGCGAACAGATCGGCGCCCAGGTCGATCAGCAGCCGGTTGGTACTGCGCATGACCTCCCCGGGCGGCTGCCCCACGGTCGTGTACGCCCGTACGGCCGTACGGATCTGCCCCATCAGACCGGCCGCCGTCACATTGTGGCCCTGCACGTCCCCGATCACCGCCGCGGCCTGTCCCTGCGCGGGCACCAGGTCGTAGAAGTCGCCGCCGATGTCCATGCCCTGAGTGGCCGGCAGATAGCGGGCGGCCGCGTCGATGCCGGGCAGCGGCGGCAGCGAGTGCGGCAGCAGGGCCGCCTGGAGGCCATGGGCCAGCTGGTGCTTGGCGTCGTAGAGCACCGCCCGCTCCAGGGCCTGCGCGATCAGCCCGCCCAGACTCGTCAGCACCGCCCGCTCGTCGGCGGGGAAGGAGTGCGGTTCGGCGTAGGTGAGCACGAGGGTTCCGACGGGGCGGCCGGAGGCGATCAGTGGCAGATAGGCCCAGGCGGCGAATCCGTCGGGCGTGGCCTCCCGGGCCGGATACAGCCGCTCCAACTGCTGTTGGTCCTCGAAGAACGCCGGCACACCTGTGGTCAGGGCATGGGTGCCCGGGGTCCGCTCGCTGAGCGGCAGGCCGTCGAACCGCTCCACGACGTGCGCGTCCGGATAGCCGTGGTGGCCCAGCACATGCAGTCGGCCCGCCCGGGAGCCGAGCACCACCAGGGCCTGGCTGCCCACGGCCGGGGCGATCTCGTCCGCGACCAGCTGGACCACGTCCTGCACGCTCACCGCCTCGGTGAGCGCTCCGGCCAGGCTCAGCACCTGAGAGATGGTGACCAGCCGGGAGGGGGTGTCGGCGGTCGGGCGGGGCACCCGGTTCATCTCGGTCACGGCCCGCGCCCGGGTGACGCGGACGGTGAGCCCGCTGGTGCTCGGGTACAGCCGGAACGACAGCCAGTCGCCCGGCGGACGCAGCGCCATGAAAGAGGTGGTCTGCTGACTGAACAGCGCGGCCCGGTAGCGGTCCTCGTAGACCGGGTCGTTGAGCCACGGCACCGACGCCCACAGCTGGGCGCCCAGCAACTGGCTCACCGGGACGCCGATCAGCTCGGCCGCCGCCGCATTGGCGAAGGAGATCCGTCCGTGCAGATCGAGCGAGCAGAGCCCGTACGGCAGCCGGGCCACCATCCGCGCCGACTCGACCGTGCCGAGCGTGCCGGCGGCACCGGCCAGGACGGGGGCGGCGAGCAGATCGGGCTCGGGCAGCACCGGGACGCTGTCCTCCAGGGCGCGGGCCAGCCGGGCGGCGAGCCGGTCGCAGGCGGCGCTCAGATGGGTGCGCTCCCGGTCGGACAGCTCGGGCGGGTGCGATCCCGGCCAGGTCACGAAGACCGCGCCGTAGGCCGTGGACTCGGTGGCCACCGGCAGCGCCGCGAGCGCGAAGGGGTAGGGCAGGACGACGGAGATCCGCGGATACAGGCGGGCCATCTCCTCCTCGCCGCCCACCCACACCAGCCGCCGCTCGCGCACCGCGTCGGCCACCGGGATCGGCGCGCTGAGCCCCACCCGCTCCCAGGGCGCCGCGAACGCCCGGGGGAGTCCCGCCATCACCGCCATCTCCAGGACCGGCTCCTGGCCGGCCAGCAGATAGACCGCGCCGGAGTGCGCGTGGACCTCGTCCATCATCGAGGCCAGCGCGAGCGACAGCAGCGGTCGGCCAACCCGCGTCCGGGCGGTCGCCGGTGCCTGGGCGGACGGTTGCCCGTCGGACACGCCGACCACCTCCTCGCACGGCCGGGTGACGGGTCCCAGGGAACAAATCTCCCTCCTGGCGGCCCGGCGCGCACGGCGAGCGGGACCGGCCGCGGAGGCCCGGGGTGTACCCCCTCGGTCCCGGCCCATGCCCCGCAGTAGAAGCGCTTGCCGGGGCACGGGAGCCGGAAGTGCGCCCCCGCGCCCCGTGATGGCTGGTTCTACGCGCGCAGGACGGAGGGGCGGCGCGAAAAATGGGGCACGCGCACCTCACCCATGGAACCGGCGAACGGCGACGCGAAGGGACGATCAGTGATCCGGGTTCTTCTGGTGCACGACGAGTGTCTGGTCCGATCGGTCCTGGCGGACTGGCTGCGCCGGGAATCGGACCTCGGCGTGTTCCACGCCCCGTGGCGCAGCGCCTTGGCCCGTCTGCGCAGTGTGCGGCCGGATGTCTGCGCGGCCGACCTGGAGTGCGCGGACACCTACGGGATACCGCCGCTGGGTGAGCTCCACGAACGCGTTCCGGGCATGCCGCCGCCCCGGCTCCTCGTCCTGGCCAGCGGGAACCGGCCGGGTCTGCTGAAGGGCGCGGCGGAGGCGGGGGCGCTCGGCTACGTGGACAAGGAGGGTGCGCCGGAGCGCCTGGTGGAGGGGATCCGGCTGGTCGCCGCAGGGAAACGCTTCGTTGACGACTCGCTGGGCTTCGGGTTCCTCCGCGCCGCCGAAATGCCGCTGACCAGACGGGAGCTGAGCGTGTTAGTCCTCGCAGCCGAGGGGGCCTCCGTCGCGGAGATCGCCGGGAGTCTGCACCTGTCCAACGGGACCGTGCGCAACTACATGGCGGCCATCACCCGCAAGACCGGGGCCCGCAACCGCATCGACGCGATCCGGATCTCGCAGGGCGAGGGCTGGCTGTGAGGGTACGGGCGTCCAGCCCCCGACGAGGTCCCGGTACAGGGCCGAGCGCCGCAGCAGCTCGCCGTGCGTGCCGTACGCGGTCGCGCGGCCGTCCATGACCAGGACCCGGTCGGCGCGGCGGGCCGAGCTGATGCGGTGCGCCACCACGACCAGGGTGGATCCGGGCCGCGCGGCGAAGGCCCGCTCCGCGCGCTCCTCGGCCCGCGGGTCCAGATGACAGGTCGCCTCGTCGAGCAGGACGAGCGGGGCGTACGACAGATAGGCCCGGGTCAGGGCGATGAGCTGCCGCTCTCCGGCGGACAGCGCCGCCGGTTCGACGGGGGCGCCGGGCCCGCCGAGGGCCTCCAGCAGCGGCAGCAGCCCCACCGCGTCCGCCGCGGCGAGCAGTTCCGCCTCGGGCACGGGATCCGGCCGAAGCTGCCCGAGGTTCTCGGCGAGGGTGCCGGTGTGGACATACGCCTGCTGCGGGATGAGCACGCGACGCACCGCGGCCCCGGGCCCCGGCACCGGGTGCCCGCACACCCGGATGGTGCCCCGGCCGGGTTCCAGCAGCCCGGCGATCAGTGCGGTGAGCGTGGACTTCCCGATGCCGCTCGGACCCACCACGGCGAGGTGGGCGCCCGGCGGGAGGACGAGGTCGAGGTCCTCGACGACGGGGGCCGCGCAGGGGCCGTAGGCGAAGGTGACGGAGGCGAGGGAGAGCGCGGGGGTGCCGGAGGTCACCTCGCAGGGGCGGGGGAGCTGGAGCGGTGGCTCTTCGTGCGGTACGGCCCCGCGGAGCAGGCGGCGCAGCACCACCGCCAGCCGCGAGCCGCTGGTGCCCACGCCGTGGACGAGGTTGCGCAGGGCGGGCAGCAGGGACTGGGTGATGTAGGCGAGCGCGCCGACCAGGGCGCCCGGGGTGACGCCGTGGCGCAGCAGCCAGGGCGCGGTGGCCAGCAGCAGCACGATGGGCAGCTCGCCGCCGATCGTCAGGGAGACCACGCGCAGCACGCCCCAGCGGGCGAGGGAGCATGCGGCCCGCTGTTCGGCGTCGATCCGCTCCCCGGTGCCGGCGGCGACCGGCTCCTCGGCCCCGGCCGCCGTGATGTCCCGCAAGCCGGGGCAGACCGCGCCGAACCGCTCGGCGAGCGCCTCGTCGGCGACGAGGAACGCCTCCTGCCGACGGGCCAGCGCCCGCAGCGTCACCACGAACAGGGCCACCCCGGCGAGCAGCGGCACCCCGACGACCAGCAGCAGCGGCGGGGCCAGCGAGAACAGGCCGACCAGCGCGCCCACGGCGGTGAACACGAACGAACGCGACACCAGCACAAGACCGGCGAACGTGTCCCGCGCGATCTCGGCCTGCTGGGTGAGCCCGGACAGCGCCGCGGAGTCACCCTCCCGCACTCCGCGGGCCACGACCCGCGACACCAGACCGTCCCTGAGCGGTTCGACCAGTTCGGCCACCGCGGCGTACACCCGCGCCGTCCCGTACGCCCCGACGAGCACCCCGAGCCCGGCCACCGCGAGCCAGGCCACGCCCGTGCCCGTCCGTCCCGCCAGGAACCCGTCGTCGAGGGCGCGCGCGGGCGCGTACCCGGTGAGGAAGGTCTGCCCGGTCTCCAGCACCGACCAGACCGCGAGCCGCGCGCCGACCCGCCACCGCTCCCGCAGGAACCGCAGCCCCAGACGCGGCAGATTCATGGCCGCTCCCCGTCCGCGAACGCCGCCCGGTAGCCGGACAGTTCCCACAGCTTCTCGTGCGGTCCGACCGCCCGGATCCGCCCCTCGTCCAGCCAGGCCACGGCGTCCGCACGGGCCGCGGTGGCGGGCCGGTGGGCGATCAGCAGCCGGGTGCCCTCCCCCATCAGGGAGTCGGTGATCAGCGCCTCCGTCACCGTGTCCAGGCTGGACAGGGCGTCGTCCAGGACGAGCAGCCGGCCGCCGTGGGCGAACGCCCGGGCGAGGCCCAGGCGTTGGGACTCCCCGCCGGAGCGTGGCGCGTCGGCGCAGAGCGTGGCGTAACCGGCGGGCAGCCGGCGCACGAACTCGTCCGCGTGGGCCTTGCGGGCCGCTTCCCGGACCCGGGCGGGGGAGCGGGGCACCGGGCCGAGGCCGATCTCCTCTTCGAGCGTGCCGCCCAGCAGGGCGGGGCGTTCGAAGGCGTGGCCGATCGCCCCGCGCAGCTCGTCGTGGGACAGCTCGCGCAGAGGCACCCCGTCGAGCAGGACCTCCCCGGCGTCCGGGTCGGCCAGGCGCCCGGCGACCGCGGCGAGCAGGGACTTGCCGGAGCCCGAGCGGCCCACCACGGCGAGCGTGCTCCCGCCGGGCACGACGAGATCGATCCCGTCGAGGACGGCCCGCCCGCCGCGCAGCGCGATCACCCCGCGCAGCTCAAGACGGCCGGGGCCGGGCGGCAGCCGGCGGTCCCCGTAGGCCGGGGACGGTTCGGTGAGCACCTCCGCGAGCCGCCCGGTGGCGGCCCGGGCGCGGGCGAGGCTCGCGAGCTGTCCCACCAGCACGCCGACGCCCGTCGCCAGCACCGCGTACCGCGACGCGGCGAGCAGCTCACCCACCGTCAGCCGGTCCCGGGTGAGGAGGAATCCCGCGACGGCGAGGACCCCGAGCTGGAGCAGCGGGGCCACGGCGGCGGACTGCCCGGCGGCCCGCCCCTGCACCCGCCACATGCGACGGCCGGCCCGGGACAGCTCGGGCAGCGGCCTGAGGATCCGCTCCGTCTCCCGCTGCGCCGTGCCCGCCGCCTGGATGCTGCGGTGTCCGCCGATGGCTTCCGAGAGCGCCCCCGCGATGCGCCCCTGCACCTCCTGGTAGCGGGCCACACAGTCCCGGGTGTCGCGGCTGAAGGCGCGCAGCAGCAGCGCGAGCACGGGTGCCCCGGCCAGCAGCACGGCCGCGAGCCAGGGGTCGATCAGAGCGAGGGCCACGAATCCGCCGGCCGGTCCGGCGAGCGCGGCGAGCAGGGCGGCGCGGGCGGCCGGTGCCGTGCCGGCCTGCGCGGCGTTGCCGACGAGGCGGGCGACGAGGTCTCCGGACCCGAAGCGGTCGGCGGCGCGCGGACCCACGGCCAGGACCTGACGGTTCAGGCGCCGGCGCAGCCAGCCGGTGGTGCGGGCGTCCACCGTGCCGCCGAGCACGGTCTCGCCCGCGTCGAGCAGGGCGAGCAGCAGGACCAGCGCGGCGCAGTACAGGACCCAGCGGGTGGCCGGGGCGTCGGCCAGCAGCAGGTCCAGGGTGCGGCCCAGCGCGGCGGGCAGCAGCAGCCCGGCGCCGGTGGCGGCCGTGCTCGCCAGGCACAGGGCCAGCCAGCGGGCGGGGGCCGGACCGAGCGGGCCGGGCTCTGTGGTGCGCGTGGTCATGGGCGCCCTCTCGGTGTGCGGGACCCCGGGCGGCCCTCCCTGGTGGGAGCGGACCGCCCGGGGCCGTGGTCGCACGGTGCTGGTCAGAGACAGAGCGTGATGCTCGCCGCGCTCACGCAGGACAGCAGGCTGAGGGTGCTCACGCCGCCCGTGCTGGTCTGCTCGTCGGACTCCATCGTCTGCAGGTCGAGAAGTGCCATGGTGTCTTCCTTCCGTAGGTGTGGTCACCCGTGGGGACGGGGTTGGATCACGGCTCCGTCAGTTCGCGGAACCGCGCTGTGGGGGCCGCCCGAGCGGCGGCAGGAACGGCAGGTGGGCGTCTGTCTCGCTGTCGAGGGCCGCGCCGAGCGCGAGCAGGCACCCTGCCGTTCCGGTGCCCAGGTCCATCGACAGCCGCATCATCTGGTGCCCGGGGAAGGCCAGTTGGCCCTGGTAGGACATGGAGAACCAGCCGAGCCCGGCGATCTGGCCGGCGAGCCGTTCCGGGCTCGCGCCGGGCGTGCTGGTGCGGGCGAGGTGCAGGATCGTGCCGGCCCGGCCCTGCAGCAGGCCCGGCTGCACGTAGAAGCGGCAGGTGGCGGCGGTGAGAATGCCGGCGCGGGCCTGCTCGAACTCCCCTTCGGCGTCGGCGAGATGGGCGAGATGGTCGTCCAGGACCATGCCGATGCCCGCACTGCCCTCACCGAGGTACGGCAGCGTCCGCCAGCCCTCGTCGACCTCAAGCGAGCCGTTCTCGTGCCGCACACAGCAGTCCAGGTCCCGCCGCAGCGCCACCCCCGCCGCCGCCAACAAGCGCGCGTCACCGGTGTGTTCGTACTGGCGCAGCAGGAAGAGCGCGGGCCCGCTCGCCCCGCGCAGCAGCCCGGCCCGGCGCCGCCGGGGGGTGTCCGGAAGGGGTTCCGCGAGACGCCGTACGAGGATGTCGGCGGCCTCGGCGGCACGGATCCGCAGCTCGGACTCGCCGGTCCTGTGCGCGAGTTCACCGAGGACCAGGCCGAGTCCTGCCAGGCCGCCGTGCAGGTCGGAGGAGAGGTTCTGCCACCGCTCGGCGAGGATCGACTCGACCAGGTCGAGGGCGCGCTGCCGGTGGCCGAGGCGGTCCAGGACGTGGGCGACGCCCGCCAAACCGTCGTACAGCCCGAGCGGGGTGCCCGTCGGCGGCGGCGCGGTCCGGGCGAGGAGCCAGCGCTCGCCCTCCTCGTACCGCTCGGCGCCGACCGCGTCCAGCGCGTACAGCACACCGGCCGCGCCGTGCGCGAGTCCGAGGCCTCCGCCGTCGGAGAACTGTGTGATGTCGCCGGGGAAGAGCCGGTCGTCGCGCTCCGGGGTGGCCGAGGCGAGGATCGCCTTGACCATGGAGTCGCGGCTGAACGGCCAGTCGCCGGGCTCCACGAAGGAGCGGGGCGCCGCGGCCGGGGCCTCGGTGTTCCGGGTGATCTCCGAAACCGCCTCCTGAAGGAACTCCCCCGGCACGTCCGGGAACTGACCGAGGATCACTTCCGCAAGATGGGCCGCCTTGCCCCGGTCGACCACGAACAACGTGGTGACCGGCAGGAACAGGGCGATCCGCAGACAGGCCAGCGCATAGCGGTCGACCTCGACGCCCGTACGGTCCGGTGGGGCGAAGAAGCCGGGGTGGGCGACCACCTGGCGGCCCTGCTCGGCGACCGGGGCGGCGGCCTCGAAGTCGAGCAGGGACACCGACTCCTCGTCGGGCGCGACCATGATGTTGAAGACGTGCAGGTCGTTGAAGACGATGCCGCGCGCGTGGACAGCTTCCACCGCCCGCTCCACGCCGCCGTAGATCTTCAGCGCCCAGGCCGTGTAGTCGGCGACGTCCTTCGGATCGGGATCCGGCGTCAGCAGCGGATGCCGTTCGGCGACGCACGAGTTGAGCGGCCGTCCCTCCAGAAAGTCCATCACCAGGAACCGGTGGTCGCCGAGGGTGAACCAGTCGCGCACCTCCGGCACCACCCCCGTCCCGGCCACCTGCTCCAGCGCGTGCTTCTCCCGCTCCAGCCGGGCGATCGCGTCCGCCCCGTCGGAGGCCAGCCCCGCGTGCGGCCGCCCCTCCTTGAGGACGACGCGGCTCCCGTCCCGGGTGTCCGTGCCCGCGTACACCCCGCCGCCGTTGGAGAAGTGCAGCGCCTTCTCGATCCGGTACGGCAGCTCGCCCACCGTCGTCGTGTTGCGCGCCGCCAGGTGCGGTTCGAGGAAGGCCGGCAACGTCACCCACTCCGGGACCTGGAAGGACGGTGCCCGCCGGTCCGGCACCAGCCGCCCCTCGCCGTCCCGTACCGCCGGCACCAGCGCCCCCCGCTCGTCGACGACGAAGGTGCGCGCGAAGGCGCCGTAGCGCACATAGAGCGGACCGTCGTACCAGCGCAGGTCGGTCAGGATGTACGGCCCCTCGAAACCCTCCAGGAGCGTGCCCAACTCGCGCAGCACGAGGTGCAGTTGTTCCTCGTCGGCGGGATAGACGGTGACGAACTTGCCGCTGCTGTCGCGGGCCGCGTACTTGGTGTTGCGCAAGTGCAGCAGATGCGGGCCCGGCACGAACTTGAACGGGATGCGCCGCGGCACGCAGTAGTCCCACACGATCGCCGCGATCCGCTCCGCGTTCGCCCGGGTGGCCGAGGCATGGATCTTCCAGCCCTGGGACGGCCCGGCCACCGGGGCGCCGTCCGGGCCGAGCGGAGTCAGGTTCAGCCAGTCGCCGATCCGGGCGGCGTCCCAGCCGTCCGGCACCTCGCGCCGCGCCGTCTCGTACAGCGGCGCCGTCCGGCGCGCACCCGCGGACAGCCGGTCCGGCGTCTCGTAGAAGTGCCGGTCGGCGAGCGCGTACACCTCGTACCGCTTGTCCATACCTCCCCCTTCGATGGCCCGGCAACGAGCTTCCAGGGGGCGGCGGGGCGCGGACAGTCGTCTCTGTCACCAGACCACCGTGCGGAACGCATGCGTCAAGACTTGTTCGGTGGGTTTCGAGCCCAGCCTTCGCAAGCACTCCATCGAACGCGCACAGGGGCTGCGCACGTGTCTCATAAGCGCTGTAATGGCCAACGTGGGCGGTGAGGGCGCTGCGAGAAGCAGATCGAGAAGGCAGCGTGCCAAGGATGCCCTCAACACGGTCACCGACGATCCCGAGGCGCCCGACCGGCTGCGCCGCATCCTCGAACAAGCGCTCGTCTTCGCCCACGCGGCCCTCGCCGCCGTGTACACGCTGACCGAGGACGGCGAGCTGCTGTGCCTGGTCGAGTGGGCCGGCGCCCCGCGCACCCAGTACGGACTGCGCGACAGCTATGCCGCCACCGGCGGCTCCGCGCTGGCCGACGCCCACCACACCGGGCGGCCCGCCTGGCTCGGGCCGAAGGAACTCGCCGACCGCGCCCAGTCCCGGCGGGCGTCGGCGGGCGACTTCCATCTGGCGGTGCTGCCCGCGCGAGCGGAGGACGACGGGGGCTGTCTGGTCGCGGTGAGCGAGTACCCCGACGGGTTCGACGCCGAGGACCGCGACTGTCTGGACCTGATCGCCAACGCCCTCGCCTACCCCGCCCCGGTACCGCGCGCCGAGGGCGGCGAACTGCAGTCCAACGCCTTCAGCCTCGCCATGGACACCGGCCGCGTCGAGGCCGGCGACGACATCCTGGACCTGTTCGGGATCGGCCCGGACGAGTTCGACGGCAAGGTGGAGACCCTGCTGGGCCTGACCGTGCCCGAGGACCTGCCCTCCTTGATGTCCGTCGTCGAGGCCGACCACATGTCCATCGGCGACCGCGAGCTGGAGTTCCGGGTGCTCCAGCCGGCCGGCCCGCCCAAGTGGCTCAGGCTGCGCGGGCGGCTGGTGCCCGGCGGCGAGGGGCAGCCGGCGCGGCTCGCGGGCACCGTCGCCGACGCCTCGAAGCTGCGCTCCGACGTCACCGACGTGGCCCGTGTCCAGCGGCTGGCCGCCGCCCTCGCCACGGCGGGCACCGTCCGCGATGTCAGCCAGGCCGTGGTCGCCGCCCTGCGCGCCCCCCTGCGCGCCGACCGCATCGCGCTGGCGGAGCTGGAGAACGACCGGCTCGTCGTCACCGTCCTCGACCCGCCCCAGCCGGAGTCCTGGCCCGAGCTGTGGCGCCTGGAGTGGCGCACCGAGTGGCCCGACGCGCCGGTACGCGCGATGCCGACCCTCGCCGCGGCCCTGCGCGAGGGCCGCGCCCAGATCTGGCCGGCCGGCACCCCGCTGGAACCCGCCCTCGCCGACGTCGGCCCCGGCGGCCTGGCCGTCCTGCCGCTGCCCGCCGCCGGCCGGATGGCGGGCGCCTGTCTGATCGGCTGGGACGCCCCGCACCACTTCGGACCCGACGAACGCGCCCTGCTCATCGCCTCCGCCGGACTCACCGGGCAAGCCCTCATGCGGGCCCGCGCCTTCGACGCCGAACACGAACTCGTCGGCATGCTCCAGCGCCAGCTGCTGCCCCGCAGACTGCCCCGGCTGCCCGGCGCGGAGGCCGTCGCCCGCTATCTGCCGAGCACGGCAGGTCTGGAGCTCGGCGGCGACTGGTACGACGTGATCCCGCTGCCCGACAACCACGTCGCCCTCGTCATCGGCGACGTCCAGGGCCACAGCGCGGCCGCCGCCACCCTGATGGGCCAGATGCGCACCGCCCTGCGCGCCTACGCCGCCGAGGGCCACCCGCCCGACGTGGTCGTCTCCCACGCCAACCGGCTGCTGATGGAGCTGGAGACCGACCTCTTCGCCACCTGCGCCTATGTCGACGTCGACCTGGAGGAGGGCACCGCCTGGTGCGTCCGCGCCGGACACCTCCCGCCGGTGCTGCGCCACCCGGACGGCACAACGGACATCGCCGAGGCCGAGGGCGGACCCCCGCTCGGCGTGATGACACAGGCCGAGTTCCCGATGAGCCCCCTGCGGCTCCAGCCCGGCACCCTCATCGCGCTCACCACCGACGGCCTGGTGGAGTCCGTCGAGGCCGACATCGACGTGGGCATGGACGGCTTCGCCCGCGGCCTGGCCGCCGCCGACCCGGCCCACCTCGGCCTGGTCGCCGACGCCCTGCTCGGCAACGCCCGCCGCAGCGACGACGTCGCCCTGCTGCTGATGCGCTACGACGGCATGGAGCTGCGCCCGCTGCGCGAGAGCTGGACGGTGTGGCGGGTGCCCGAGGCGGTCGGCCACGCCCGCCGCTTCACCCGCCGCACCCTGCGCTCCTGGGACCTGACGGGCCAGACCGACGCGGTCCTGCTGGTCGTCTCCGAACTCGTCACCAACGCCCTCGTGCACACCGAGGGCCCGGTCCGCCTCGACCTCACCCTGATCAACAGCCGGCTGCGGGTCGCCGTCGCCGACACCTCGCCCCGCAGCCCCGTCAAACCCACCAGCATCGGCTGGGAGGCCACCGGAGGCCGCGGCATCCTCCTGGTCGAGGCCATGTCGGCGTCCTGGGGGACGCTCCCGGTCAGCGGCGGCAAACAGGTCTGGAGCGAGATCCAGCTGAACCGCTGAGTCCCGGGTACCCGGGGGTCCATCGACCCCCGGCGAAGGAGTACGTCATGGCCCAGCACGTCCGCGACATCATGACCGGCGCCCCGGCCACCGTGGGCCCGCAGGCCTCCGTGGCGGCGGTGGCCCGCATCATGCGCGACCGGGACCTCGGAGCCGTCCTGGTGATGGACGACGACCGGCTGCGCGGCCTGGTCACCGACCGCGACCTGGTCGTCAGGTCCCTGTGCGAGGGCGGCGACCCGGAGGAGACCACGGTGGCCGGGGCGTGCAGCGACGACCTGGTCACCGTAGGACCCGACGAGGACCTGGACCACGCGATACGGCTGATGCGCGAGCACGCCGTACGGCGGATTCCGGTCGTCGACGAAGGCCGTCCCGTGGGCATCGTCGCCCTCGGGGACGTGGCGATGGAGCGCGATCCGGACACGGCGCTCGGCGACATCAGTGCCGCACGGCCCAACATCTGACCAGTCGGTTACGCGGGATCGACGCTATGGTGAACCAGATGAAGGCTCTCGTGCTGTCCGGTGGAGCCGGCACACGGCTGCGGCCGATCACTCACACATCGGCCAAACAGCTGGTACCGGTTGCGAACAAGGCTGTGCTGTTCTACGGGCTGGAATCCATCGCCGAAGCAGGCATCACCGATGTCGGCGTCATCGTCGGCGACACCGCCGCGGAGATCCAGGACGCGGTGGGCGACGGCTCGAAGTTCGGTCTGCAGATCACCTACATCCCCCAGGAACGCCCTCTGGGCCTGGCCCACGCGGTGATGATCGCGCGGGACTACCTCGGCGACGACGACTTCGTGATGTACCTCGGCGACAACTTCATCGTCGGCGGCATCAGCGGCCTCGTGGAGGAGTTCCGCAGCAATCGCCCCGACGCCCAGATCCTCCTCACCCGTGTCCCCGACCCGCGCGCCTTCGGCGTGGCCGAACTCGACGGCGCGGGACAGGTCGTGGGCCTGGAGGAGAAACCCGAGCACCCCAAGAGCGACCTCGCCCTGGTCGGCGTCTACCTCTTCACCCCCGCCATCCATGCGGCGGTGCGCGCCATCGAGCCGTCCTGGCGCGGCGAGTTGGAGATCACCCACGCCATCCAGCATCTGATCGACGCCCGCGCCGACGTCCGGTGCACCGTCATCAAGGGCTACTGGAAGGACACCGGGAACGTCGACGACATGCTGGAGGTCAACCGGACGGTCCTGGAAGGGCTCGACCGGCGGATCGACGGCCAGGTCGACGAACTGTCCGAGACGGTCGGCCGGGTGGTCGTCGAGGAGGGCGCCCGGATCGTCAACTCCCGCATCGTCGGCCCCGCCGTCATCGGCGCCGGATCGCTCGTCGACAACTCCTACGTCGGCCCGTTCACCTCCATCGCCGAGAACTGCCGGATCACCGACAGCGAGCTGGAGTTCTCCATCGTGCTGCGGGACTCCTCGATCGCCGGAGTGGGCCGTATCGAGTCCTCCCTGATCGGCCGGCACGCCGAGGTGACGCCGGCGCACCACGTCCCCAGTGCCCACCGTTTCGTCCTCGGCGACCACAGCAAGGTGCAGATCCACACATGAACCTCCTCGTCACCGGCGCCGCCGGGTTCATCGGTTCGGCCTACGTCCGCATGCTGCTCGCCTCCGACGCGCCCGACGCGCCGCAGATCACCGTGCTGGACAAGCTGACCTACGCCGGCAGCCTCGACAACCTCCCCCTCGACCATCCGCGCCTTGAGTTCGTCCAGGGCGACATCCGCGACGCCGAACTCGTCGGCAAGCTCACCGCCCAGGCCGACCAGGTGGTGCACTTCGCCGCGGAGTCCCATGTGGACCGCTCGATCACCGGGGCGTCCGACTTCGTCCTGACCAATGTCGTGGGCACCCAGACCCTCCTGGAGGGTGCCCTGCGCGGCGGTGTGTCGACCTTCGTGCACATCTCCACCGACGAGGTGTACGGCTCCGTCGACTCCGGCTCCTCCACCGAGGAGTACCTGCTGCGGCCCAGCTCGCCGTATTCCGCCTCCAAGGCCTCCTCCGACCTGCTCGCCCTGTCCTACCACCGCACCCACGGCCTGGACGTGCGGGTCACCCGCTGCTCCAACAACTACGGCCCGCGCCAGTTCCCCGAGAAGGTCATCCCGCTCTTCGTCACCCACCTCCTCGACGGCCATCAGGTCCCGCTCTACGGCGAGGGCCTCAACGTCCGCGACTGGCTGCACGTCGACGACCACTGCCTCGGCGTGGAACTCGTCCGCGCCCAGGGCCGCCCTGGCGAGATCTACAACATCGGCGGCGGCACCGAACTCAGCAACAAGGAGCTCACCGGACTGCTGCTGGAGGCGTGCGGGGCGGACTGGGACCGGGTGACGCACGTGGCGGACCGCAAGGGCCACGATCTGCGCTACTCCGTCGACTGGAGCAAGGCCCGCGAGGAACTCGGCTACCGGCCCCGGCACGACTTCCGCGCCGGGCTCGCCGAGACCGTCGACTGGTACCGCGCCCACCGGGCCTGGTGGGAACCGCTGAAGCGGCGGGCGGCCGAGGAGCACGGATGAGGTGGCTGGTCACCGGCGCGGGCGGAATGCTCGGCCACGACGTCGTCGCCGAACTCCGCGCGCGGGGCGCCGAGGTGACCGGCCTCGGCCACCACGCCCTGGACATCACCGAACCCGGCTCCCTGGAGCGGGCGTTCGCCGCGCACCGGCCGCAGACCGTCGTCAACTGCGCCGCCTACACGGCCGTGGACGACGCCGAGACCGACGAGGCGACCGCCCTGCGCGTCAACGGCGAAGGCCCGCGTCTGCTGGCCCGCGCCTGCGCCGCCCACGGCGCCCGGCTGATCCACGTCTCCACCGACTACGTCTTCTCCGGCAGCTCGCGCGCCACCCCGTACCCCGAGGACCATCCGCCCGGCCCGCGCACCGCCTACGGCCGCACCAAACTCGCCGGGGAGGAGGCCGTGCGCGAGGAACTCCCCGAGGCGAGCACGGTGGTGCGCACCGCCTGGCTCTACGGCGTCCGCGGCCCGAACTTCGTGCGGACGATGATCGGCCTGGAAGCGAGCCGCCCCACCGTCGACGTGGTCGACGACCAGCGCGGGCAGCCCACCTGGAGCGCCGATGTCGCGGCCCGTATCGCCGACCTCGGCCCGGACGTCAACGGCATTGTGCACGCCACCAATTCGGGCGAGGCGAGCTGGTACGAGCTGGCCCGTGAGGTGTTCCGGCTGCTCGGCGCCGACCCCGAGCGGGTGCGCCCCACCGACAGCGCGGCCTTCCCCCGGCCCGCGCCCCGCCCCCAGTACAGCGCCCTCGCGCACGGCCGCTGGCAGACGCTCGGCCTGCCGCCGCTGCGCGACTGGCGTACCGCCCTGCACGAGGCACTTCCCCGGATCCGCAAGGAGTCCCCTTCGTGAAACGCCATGAGTTCCTGAAGGAACTGCACAAGGTCACCGCCAACCGCAACTACCTGGAGATCGGCGTCAACGACGGTCGCAGCCTCAGACTGTCCCGGGTGCCGAGCATCGCGATCGACCCCGCGTTCAAGGTGGTCACGGAGATCCGCTGCGACGTCCATCTGGTGAAGGCCACCAGCGACGACTTCTTCGCCCGCGACAACCCCCTGGCCCACCTCAAGGGCGGCCGCCATCCCGTGCGCAACCTGCGCCGGGGCCGCAGCCCGGTCGGCCACTGGCGGCGCACCACCCTCGATCTGTCGTTCATCGACGGCATGCACCTGTTCGAGTACGCGCTGCGGGACTTCATCAACGTCGAGCAGCACTCCGACTGGGCCAGTGTGATCGTCTTCGACGACATGCTGCCGCGCAACATCGACGAGGCGGCCCGCGACCGCCACACCGGCGCCTGGACCGGCGACGTCTACAAGCTGAGTGAGATCCTCGCCCGCCACCGCCCCGACCTGGTCGCCGTCCTCGTCGACACCCAACCCACCGGACAGCTGGTGGTGTTCGGCGCCGACCCGCACAACACCGTGCTGCGGGACAAGTACGACGAGATCGTCGCCGAGTACGACGTGCCCGATCCGCAGAAGGTGCCCGAGTCGATCCTGGAGCGGACCGGAGCGGTACGCCCCGAGGCCCTGCTGGAGGCGCGCTTCTGGCGCCCCCTGGCCCGGGCCAGGAATCTCGGCGTCGCACGCTCCCGGGGCTGGCCACCGCTGCGGCGCCTCCTGGAAGACCTCACCGGCCGCTGATCAGCGGAGCACTGCTTCCAGCACCTGGAAGTGGGTGGGTGTCAGCGGCTCGCCCACGCGGGTCAGTTCGAGGCCTGCCGAGTCGAGCAGGGCGGCGTACTCCGCCTCGGTGCGTTCCCGGCCTCCGGCCATGACCAGCATGTTCAGATCGCTCAGGACAACGCTGAGCTCGGCCGCGGGGCCGTTCTCGCCCGGCAGGACCGGCTCGACGAGGAGCAGCTTTCGCGTGGTCGGGCATGGCCTCGCGGCAGCGTCGCAGGACGGTGCGCGCCAGGTCGTCGTCCCAGTCGTGGATGACGCTCTTGAGGACATACGCGTCGCCCCCGCCCGGTACGGAGGTGAAGAAGTCGCCCGTGGTGATCTCGCAGCGGTCGGCGACGCCGGCGTCCGCGAGCACCTTGGCGGCCTCCCGCACCCCGGTCGGCGTGTCGAAGAGGACGCCCCGGCTGTCGGGGTGCGCGGTCAGCAGGGCCCCGAGCAGGGTGCCGTTGCCGCCGCCGACATCCACGACGGTGGGGACGCCGGAGAAGTCGTAGCCGGCCGCCACCACGTCGGCCGCGCCCTGTGCCGTCTCCGCCATCGCCTTGTTGAACAGGGCGGACAGTTCCGGATCCCGGCCGATGGAGTCGAAGGCCGGCATGCCGAACACTGCCTCGAATCACGGGCCAGCGCGAAGAAGGGGTACGGGTCCTGCAGATGCGCGCCGAGGGGGTCGTACGACTCACCGATCGAGCTTGTCGTCGCGCCCGTCTCCTCACTGAGAAGGGGCCGTCACACCGCCACCGACGATGCCGCGCACCGGTCGCGGGAAGCTCGAACTCCGGTCAGGGGCCGGGCCGGTATCTAGCCGCCGCGCAGCGTCCGGTAGCGGGCGGCACAGTCCTCGTACGACGGCAGCAGCCCGGTGCGCAGCGCCTGGGCCAGGGTCGGCGCCTCGGCGTCCTTGGGGGACAGCACCGGCTCCACGCCCTCGGGCCAGGGCAGCGCCAGGTCCGGGTCGAGGGGGTGCACGCCGTGCTCCCGGTCCGGGGCATAGCCGGTGGAGCACAGGTAGATGACGGTGGCGTCGTCGGTGAGCGCCATGAAGGCGTGCCCGAGACCCTCGGCGAGGAACACCGCGTGCCGGGTGTCGTCGTCGAGCCGTACGGCCTCCCACTGACCGAACGCCGGGGAACCGGTGCGCAGATCGACCACCACGTCCAGGACGGCGCCCCGCACGCAGGTCACGTACTTGGCCTGACCGGGCGGCACATCGGAGAAGTGCACCCCGCGCACCACGCCCCGCCGGGAGACGGAGCAGTTGGCCTGGGCGAGGGTCAGGTCGTGGCCGGTGGCCTCGCGGAACTCCTCGCCCCGGTACCACTCGTGGAAGCTGCCCCGGTCGTCCGGGAAGACCTTGGGCTCCAGCACCCAGGCACCGTCGATCCCCAGTGAACGCACTCCGTCACCTCCGTGCGGCCCTGAGCCGGGCCTTCGCCTTGCGTACCAGCCGGCGCAGCACGCTGGGCCCCGGCGTGCGGCCCACCTGCACCCCGTGCGCTCCCGAGCGCAGCGCGAACGGCAGCGCCAGCGGCCGCTGTTCGGTGGCGTCCGGGACCGGGACCAGCGCGGTCCGCCAGGTCGTCCCGCCCATCACCAGTGCGGGCAGCGCGGCCGTCAGCAGCGCCCCGGATCCGCCGGGCGCCGGGGACAGCGTGCCGGCCGCGTCCAGTTCCCTGGCCCGCGCGGTCAGCCGCAGCAGCACGTCGGTGTCGCCCGGGACGTACAACGGCACCGGGGCGCTGAGCCGGTCGTGTGCGACGGCGATCTCCTCCAGCGCGATGCGCCCGAGCCCGAGGTTCCGGCTCGCGCGGTCGACGTCCAGGGCGAGCGTGAGGTGCCGGGCGGTCCAGTACGGCAGCACCACACGCCCGGCGACGACACCGGCGTGCGCCGTGGGGCGCTCGGCGCGCGGGGCAGGGGCGAGCCGGCACTCCTTGGTCCAGCCGCCCAGCTTCACCCGGACCACGGCGTCCCACAGCCCGCCGGCCAGGGGAGCGCCCCCGGCCGCCTGTGCCGGATCCACGGTGGCCGTGGCCCGCAGCACCAGCCGGAAGCGTCCCCTGTCCTCGGTCGGCACGGTCTCCCGGGTGAACTGCACCGGCTGGAAGTACTGGGCGGCATTGGAGCGCTGACGCAGCAGCAGATCCGCGGTCGCGGAGCCGAACCGGGCGACGGTGTCGGCGCCCACCCAGGCGATGGCCTCGGTGACGTCCTTCGGCGGGGCCTGCAGCGGATCGCCGCCACCGGTGGCACTGAACGTCAGCGGCGCCCCGCCGGAGTGGTACTCCGCGGCGAAGGACACCCGCAGGGTGCCGTCCTCCCACTCCAGTCCCTCCGGGACGGCCTTGAGGGCGATGCCCGCCTCCCACTCGGCGAACGCCTCCACATCGCCGAACCGGTCGGCGGCGATCAGCGCGGCCACCACCTGCTGGGTGGGCTGGAGACCGGCCGCCACACCGGGCCCGAACCGCTCGACGACGACGGAGTGGATCTCCCGGAACATCTCCTTGCGGTAGTCGGCGGGCATGGCCAGCAGCCGCTTGCCGCGCATCCGTTCGACCATCTCCACGCGCAGCCAGCGGCGGAACAGCCGGTCGCGCACCGGTCCCGGCTCGGTGTACCGCTCGACGACGTCCAGGGCCTCGCGCAGGTTCTTGAAGTAGCCGACCGGGTCGAAGCGCTGGAAGCCCGCGTTGGCGGCGTCGTCCCGGCGGACGTGGTAGTAGCAGACGTAGTCGCTGAGCACCGAGACGTTGTCCGCCCGCAGGAACGCCTCGGTGACGAAGACGTGGTCCTCAAGGCGGCGTTTGCCCTCCGGGAAGCGCAGGCCGATGCGGTCGAGGAAGGCGCGGCGGAACATCTTGTGCGGGGTGAGGCTGTCGATCAGCGGCGCGCTCTCCACGGTGGCCCGCGGATGGTTGCGGCGGAACAGCTCCACCGGCACCCCGCGGCCCTGACCGGCCATTTTTCCCACGACGACATCGGCGCCGTTCGCCACGCCGTAGTCGTACATCCGCTCAAGCGCCTCGTCGCCGAGGTGATCGTCGTTGTCCACGAACATCACGTACTCGCCGCGGGAGGCGGCGACGCCGACGTTGCGGGGCTTGCCCGACCAGCCGGAGTTCTCCTGGTGGATGACGGTCACCCGGGGCTCCTCGGCGGCGAGCTCGTCGAGCCGGCCGGGCGTGTCGTCGGTGGAGCCGTCGTCGACGAAGATCACTTCGTACTCGTCCGGGGGCAGGGACTGCCGCAGCAGCGAGGAGACACAGTCCTCGATGTACGCCCCCGGGTTGTACACGGGAACGATGACGCTGACCTTGACCGGCATCGCGCTCGAAGTCCCCTCGGGTCGTCGCCTGCCTTGTATGGGTCTCGCCCGATGCTAACCCGCTCCCCGTCGCTTGCCACCTCCGCCCGGGCCGGGGCCGTAGCCTGGCGGAGTGCGTCTGCTGCTGATGTCCGACACCCACCTCCCCAGGCGCGCCCGCGCACTTCCCGAACAGCTCCTCGCCGAACTCCCGGGCGCCGACGTGGTGATCCACGCCGGTGACTGGGTCGACACGGCCACCCTCGACCTGCTGGAGAGCCGCAGCCGCCGGCTGATCGGCGTGTACGGCAACAACGACGGCCCCGATCTGCGGGCCCGCCTCTCCGAAGTGGCCCGCGCGGACCTCGGCGGCCTGCGCTTCGGTGTGGTCCACGAGACGGGCCCGGCGGCGGGCCGCGAGATACGGTGCGCCGCGCGCTTCCCCGACCTGGACGTCCTGGTGTTCGGCCACAGCCACATCCCGTGGGACACCACCGCGCCGACCGGACTGCGCCTGCTCAATCCGGGCTCCCCGACCGACCGGCGCCGCCAGCCGCACTGCACCTACGTCACCGCCTCGGTCACCGACGGCAGCCTCACGGACGTGGAACTGCACCGCCTTCCATGACTTCATGCTTCACGCGCCCGGTGGATGGATGGCGCCGGCGGTCGCTGTCAGCGGGGCGCCGGTGCCGCCCCAGCGCAGGGCGACGATCTCGGCGGCGACCGACACGGCGACCTCCTCGGGCGTACGCGCCCCGAGGTCGAGCCCCACCGGAGAGCGCAGCCGGGACAGCTCGGCCCCGGTGAGCCCGGCCGCGGCCAGCCGTCGCATCCGGTCGTCATGGGTACGGCGGCTGCCCATCGCCCCGATGTACGCGGCCGGCCTGCGCAGGGCCTCCTCCAGCAGCGGTACGTCGAACTTCGGGTCGTGGGTGAGGACGCAGATCACCGTGCGCCCGTCGGTGTCGGTGCCGCTCAGATAGCGGTGCGGCCAGTCCACGACCACCTCGACGCCCTCCGGGAAGCGCTTGGGGGTGGCGAAGACCGGGCGGGCGTCGCACACGGTGACCCGGTAGCCGAGGAAGTCGCCGATCCGGGCGACGGCGGCCGCGTAGTCGATCGCGCCGAAGACCAGCATCCGCGGCGGCGGCGCGAAGGAGTGCAGGAAGACGGCGACGGCGTCCTCACGGCGCTCGCCGTGCGGCCCGTAGTGGCGCAGTTCCGTGACACCGAGGGCGAGTTCGCCGCGCGCGTCGGCGGTGACCGCCGCGTCCAGCCCCTCGGTCCCCAGCGTGCCGAGAACCCGGTCGGGCCAGACCGCGAGGGTCGCCCCGCGCGGTGCGGGCCCGTCGGCCACGGACGCCACGGTGACCGGTTCACCGGCGGCGACGGACTCCGCGACGGCGCCGAAGGACGGATCGTCGGCGGCCGTCACCGGCCGCACGAGGAGAGTGATCTCGCCACCGCAGGTCAGCCCCACGGCGAAGGCATCCTCGTCGCTGTACCCGAAGGTCTCCAGGCGTGCCTCGCCGCTCGCCACCACCTCCTGGGCCAGCTCGAACACCGCCCCCTCGACACAGCCACCCGACACACTCCCCACGACCTCGTCGCCCGGCCCCACGGCCATCACGGCCCCCGGATCACGCGGCGCGCTGCGGCTCGTCGCGACGACCGTGGCAAGCCCGAACGGCGATCCGGCCGCGTACCAGGCACCCAGCGCCGGGAGAACGTCACGCATCGTGGGCTCGTTTCACCACGGCCGCCGCGTGTTCCAGCGCCGCGGGCTGTGGCCTTGGGCGAGCGCGTCGGCACGCGGCAGCGGCCGGGGCCAGTCCGGCCGCGTACCAGGCTCCCAGCGCCGGGAGAACGTCACGCATCGTGGGCTCGTTTCACCACGGCCGCCGCGTGTTCCAGCGCCGCGGGCTGTG